>NZ_JACJQM010000009.1:0-157372 GCF_014696655.1 Nostoc sp. FACHB-888
CTTTTCAGAGCGGATAATCCCATAGATGTCTTGCACAACACGACCTACAAAAACTCTCAAGTTTTGACAACAGGTGAAATATTCATTAACAAAGCTAATGATGTAGATGTAGAGAACAGTATCTTTGTCGGCAAAGGTGGACAAGCCATTAACCCGATCTCAAAATCCACAGGTTTCTCTTTTGAAGATAACCTTGTTTACAACGGCAGTTTCAAAAATACTGGAAGCGGTAACATTATTGGGAAAGACCCTTTATTTGTTAACCCAGCAAGCGGTAACTTTGATTTGCAAGCCTTAAGCCCTGCAATTATAGGAGCAACAACATTAGGAATTATTGATTAGAGAGTAATTTAGATTTATTGCTCCCCTTAAAATTTATGGCAAAGTACTACATTTTTGGAATTTCTGCAAAATAATTATTGCCGTTGATTTTGATTAGACCAAATTGGCAGGTTATTGACTTTTTCAAATGTTAATTCTACATAAGTTGTTTGGCTTTGTCCAATTGCTGTTGTACCAAAATAGCCTTGAGATCCACTATGAGCATGAGGGCCTGTCTGCATAACTGTATAACGTCCTTGAAGACGAGCTTGATTAAAAGGTGAGCCTACTGTAATTGGCCAGCGTGAAGCAAATACAATTTTGCTAATATCTTCAATCCAGTCTCGACTACCTACGAGTTGGTACACATGGTCAACTTTATCAAAGCCTTTTTCGCCATCAAAATCACCACCTATTGAAACAACAATTAATTGAGCATTTAGCCACTGATCGAGATAAGAAACCGCACCAAGAGCAACTTGCACTCCACCACTGGTTCCAACTAAAATAATTTTCAGCCCTTGTTTAGGACGTTTGGATAAAGAGTATACGGCATTCATGCGATCGACGATCGCATTCGCAATTCCCAAGTTATAAATATGTCCATAACGGTCATCGGCAGAAATAGCAAACCGCCAGAGATTACGGATTTTAATTAAAACATCTGTATTAGAGAACAAACCATCTGCTTTTTCAGCTGCACTCCACAGAGGTGCTAATAACCGTTGCCCTCCTAAACTTTCGTTAGCAGCAGAGTAAGGAAAAACATCCCGCACTGTTACACAATTACGATGAATTTGCTCTAATTTATTTAAAAAAAATTCTTCGCCTGGAGTTAATTGGTTGGCCGAAAAATCTCCTACTCCTGGTAAAAAAACTATATAGCAATCAATATTTCTAGACTTGTCAACTTCGAGTAAAGGGTTATCCCTGGGTAACTTTTTCGTTAGATTTTTCTTAATCCCCAAGCTTTCAGAACTTTGACTCAACCACCATACCAATGTTCCCACAGGGGCAAAAGTTCCCCAGGCAAGAAGTATTATACCTGCTAAAACCAACAGCCTTAATGTTCCACTTTGCAACCATAGCAGTATTTGTCCGCCAATCCTACGCATTTGAGATTATTGTTTTATATAGTTGATAAATAAAATAATTTTGAGCTTAAAGCTTTGATTTTTAATTATTTATTCTATAAAATTCTACTTTTTGTAATTTGTCATCCCTCATTAGTTAGAAAAAATGAGCAGTAATAAATCAAGGCATGGTTTGTGTCATACACTTCGGTATGCTCTAGCTTTGAATGGCGACTTCTATGAAAATGCTCGCAATACACAGCGAAACCAGAGGTTAGCTCTAAGTATTGTAATTCTAGCTGCTATTTCTCATGCCATAGGTAGTGGCGTAATTTTATTAATAAATCGAGCTACAGTTTTTGTACTTTTGACAGGTCTTTTGATTGATGCGATCGCTATTGTTGCAGGATACTATTTTTGGACATTCACAATTTTGAAGATTGGGCAATGGCTCAAACCCATCGATCCTACTTACGGTGACTTACTTATTCCGATAGGCTTTGCCTATGCACCGCAAGTACTGAATTTTTTAACTCTCATTCCCTTACTAGGACGACCAATTGAGCTTATATTGGCGTTGTGGAGTTTATTGGCGGTAATCGTCGCAGTACGCCAAGGCTTAGATATTACTACTCGACGAGCAACATTTATTTGTTTAGTAGGCTGGCCCTTAATTCAAATTGCGATCGGTTTTGTACAAGTTTTGGAGCAACAATTGGTAAGATGGACAAGCTGAGAGGTATCCTACCCGCAGGGAACGTAAGAGAAGCCCATTGCGAGTTGGGTTTATTGTCTGACATTCCATGAGTCTAATGACAGGTGTGGAGTGGGAGCTTACTAAAATTGTTAGTAAATCATTTTGGAAAGATTTTTCCTGATTAGAAATTTACAGCAATTGTGGGGGTTTGTATGAATTAAGATTCGATTAATGCTGTAGCAACAATCCTTCATCAGTATCCAAAGCTGCGAGGGGATTTTCTATATCTATCGATGAAACCTGTGCTTCTAGCTTGTCACAACTTAAGCGCACTAAACGCAAACCGGCATCTAATGAAAGTTGAGTTGTTGTTGGGGTAAAGTCTTGCAAGATGCTGGCTTCTATCGTCTGATACTGATCAAGGTTTCTGTTGAGTTTTGCCAGAAAATTTGCTCCTTCGCCACCAACAGCGCTAGCAAACTGCAAAATAGAATCGACGTAAGTTCTAACTTTGGGGTTTTTAATTCCTTCTGTAGCTGAGGCATGGAGCAATTCCCCTGATAGATATTCAAAATCTGGTACATACAAGCGATTGCCAACTAGTTCAAATATCTGCATTCCTTTAGATGGTCTTACTGTTAACTTCTCATGTCTGACTCGATGAGCTAATTTTTCCAGCAATGTAATTACAATTAAAATTACAGAAGGAAAGTTGCTATCTATACACCTGATTTCTACTGTGCCAAGTTTGTTGAGTCGAACTGGATTCCAAGCTGACTTGAGTAAGCTAACTCCCGCTTCTTTGAACAGGTTCGGTTGAATTTTGGCTTTTTCCATCGCTTGCAGCCAAGCATAATAACGAGCGAACTGCTGCTCAACTAAACCCTCAACACTTTCGGCATAAGGCATGAGTCCACCGACAGGTTGTAAATTAGTATAAACTCCCTCCCAACCGAAGGTTTCGCTACCTCGATAACGAATTGTATGCACGGCTAGCCCGAACGCCTGTCCTTCATAAAAGGGACACGCCCGCGTCAGGGAAATAAGTGCAGAGTCGCAAGCTGTAGCTAAATTATAGATATTTAATAGTTCTTCTCGCTCAATTGATGTCGAGTTATAAGATACTGCAACACGAGGGTCAATTACCCCAGGCGGGACTTCCAAATGCAGGTGTGTACCTGTACATTTTCCGGCGTGCAAGAATTTTGAAATGCCGACAGTTTGCGCTTGGATATGGTAATTAGGGCGATCTCGCATAACTGGCATAGTAGGCAAAGGATAGCTAGACAGAGGGTAAAGGCGTAAACCCATCTGTTGCGCTACAGCGATCGCCAATTTGAGATTTTTGAGATAAACTCTCGCTAGTTCTTTGGCAGTGTCGGCAGGAGGTGTGTTAATTTCTACCATGCTTTTAACGAACTCTGCCACAAAGTAATTTGGGTTTAAACCTTGTGCTTGAGCTTTGAAGTGACAACTCTTTAAAAACTCATCGGCGCGATCGCTCAAGCTACCAGCTTCATCTACCAAAAAAAATTCTTGCTCCAGACCGATACGACGTTTAACTATCGCCATCTAGACCTCCACAAGGGTAATCCGCCATAGCCTCAATATATGTAGCTTAAAGGATAAAGTTACCGCAAGACAAAACCGATTTGAGCCAATTGACTTGAAAAATCATACAGTGAAACACACTCCCACCCCTGGCCATCAGTAATGATTTCCCTTTAATATGTCAAAAATTAATAATAATTTCCAGTTTAAATCACAGTAGGATTTAAATGATAGTGATTGCTATTTCAGCTAGTGTATTTGAATTTAATCAACAAGAAAGTCGCAAAGTAGGGTGTGATAGTTTTCTGCCAAAACCAATCCAAAGAGTAGAACTTTTAGAAAAGTTACAGGTTCACTTAGGGTTAGAATGGGTATATGAAGATCAAGATAAGGCAAAAAATATAAAAGGCGAAAAGAAAAGTTTTACTAATAGTTTAAACTTTACATCTCAGGCTACTATTATACCTCCTTCAGCTAGTGAACTGGCAATTTTGCTAGACTTGGCTATGCGGGGAAATTTAATAAGCATTGCTGAACGATCTGTAGAACTAGAAAAAATAGATGAGAAGTTGCAGCCTTTTGCTAGTCATTTATATCAACTGGCTAAAGGTTTTAAAGGCAAACAAATATTAGAGTTTCTTCAAAAGTATTTTGGGGCTATATGAAAAATGATTCTAATAAATCTAGTGTCATTTTAATCGTTGATGACACTCCTATCAATTTAGAAGTACTTTATGATTTTTTAGGCAAAGCTGGATTTACGGTTTTGATTGCTGAAGATGGCGAAAGTGCGATCGCTAGAGCTAAATACTGATATTACCGAAAAAAAGTATTTAGAAACTCAAGTTCTCCGGGCGCAACGTCTAGAAAGTATTGGTACCCTAGCTAGTGGCATAGCTCATGACCTGAACAATATATTGACTCCAATTTTAACGACAGCACAATTGTTACAGATGAAAATGCCCGATGCTGATGAGCGTAATCAACAGATGTTAAAAACTATAGAAAATAATTCTAAACGTGGGGCTGCTTTAGTCAAGCAAGTCTTGCAGTTTGCTCGAGGAATTGATGGTCAGCGTACCGTTGTGCAAATGAACCATTTATTTTCAGAAATTCAGCAAATTGTCCAAGAGACTTTTCCAAAATCGATTGAATTGACAGAGCATATTCAGCCTGAACTTTGGGCTGTAATTGGCGATGCAACGCACTTACATCAGCTACTGATCAACTTAGTAGTTAATGCTCGTGATGCTATGCCCGAAGGTGGCCATATCGAAATTTCTGCGGAAAATCTTTTGATTGATGAAGATTATGCACGCATGAATCTGGATGCCCATGTTAGTCCTTACATTGCTATTACTGTTGCAGATACAGGAATGGGGATGCGCTCAGAGATTATCAATAGAATCTTCGAGCCGTTTTTTACCACTAAAGAGATTGGCAAAGGTACAGGATTGGGTTTGTCTACCGCCAAAGGTATCATCCAAAGTCATGGTGGTTTTGTAACTGTGACTAGTCAAGTCGGCAAAGGTACGAAATTTAAAGTTTACTTGCCGGCAGTGGAAGTAGCAAAAACGCCCCTAGTAGAAGACCTGGAGTTATTTAAAGGTAATGGAGAATTAATTTTAGTTGTTGATGATGAAACCAGAATTTTAGAAACTACTAAAATATTATTAGAAGTTTACAACTACAAAGTACTGACAGCTAGTAATGGGATTGAAGCGATCGCGCTTTATGTTCAACACGAAGACGAAATAAGCGTAGTGTTGATGGATATGATGATGCCCTTAATGGATGGTGCAACTGCTATCACTACATTGCAAAAAATTAATTCCCAAGTCAAGGCTGTGGCTGTTAGCGGTCTGAACGTGAGTGAGAAACTGGCTAAGATACCTGGAGTTAAAAAGTTTATTGCTAAACCATATACGACCAAGGAGTTATTGCAGACTTTACACAGTATTCTTGTGCAGAAATCTACAAACCCAAACTTATGTACTGCACCTAGTAAAACACTTTTTAAGTAGTCACTAGGCAAGATCAATCAGCCATACCCAACAGCAAAAGCAAGAGCGAGAAATATCACTACAGGAAAATGGGTATGAAGTTATTTTTGAGGATTATCAACTGAGTAAATCTAAACAACCAAATTGTCTGGAGCAAAAGAATTATATCCTAGTCTACAGCTAATCAAAACTAGACTTGACATAATCAACTGCTATAGGTGTAATTTTTTCGACAAGATTATTAATCACCCCTCGTTCATATTCAGTCCAAATTCTGGGATGTCCAAAAATGCATGGTTGTAAAATTCCCCAGAGTTGACCATCCTGGCGAATATGGGCATGAATAAGGGCGCGGTGTCCAAAATTTTTCTCTTCAAATTCCCGATTTAAAACTTGAGGTTCAGCAGTTTCTACATCCTCTACAAAGATTGAAGGTTCGGCACGTAGCGCAGCCGCAAACATCGGATCTTCATCTGTTACAGTTGGGGGTTGTGCTGCCCAGTCTTCATTATAAACAGTAGGTACATCTGGAGTGCGAATCCAACAAAAAGCAACTCTACCGAGGTTTGCCTGTGGATTGTGTAGGTATAAAAAACATCTATCAGATTGTAAAAAATCGCCTACAGCTGGCAATAGCGCAGAAAATATAGCATCTGGTGTTTGAGATGATTCTACAATATTGTTAAGTGCAGGAGGAAGGTTGGGCTGAGTCATAGAACTAAGCTGATTTTAATTGAATAATGCCTTTATCAAAAACACGATTATCAGTAGCGATCGCACTTACTTCTATTCTATCTGGATACACCTCGTAGGCTGCAAAACTCAGCTTTTCAGCAGAATGCTCTGTCCACTCCGAACGCCCTACAGGACGAGTACCTGCACCTGCACCAGTAACTAGATAAGTCGTTCCATTAATAACGCGAGTGCGTTCATAACTATGGTCGTGACCATTGATGTAGAGTTGAGCGCCGTATTTTTGAAACAGAGGAGTGAGGGTTTTAATAAAAGTTTGATTGACTCCGTAGTGACCGGATGAATAAATTGGATGGTGGCCAAATACGACTTTCCAAGGAGCTTTACTAAGGCTTAATTCTTTTTCTAACCAAGGTAGCTGATTTTTCCAATCAGCATTACTGTTAGTATCCAAAGCAAAAAATTGCACAGCACCACGGCGAAATGTGTAATATCGCCTTCCCTTCATATTAAAGCCGGCATACTTGACTTGTGGATCACCATTGGCAGTACGAATATCGTGATTACCTAAACAAGCCTGAAATTTCACACCTTGCTTTAGTAAAGGTTGATAAGGACGCTCAAAAACTGCATTAATTTTTTCGATTTCGCCGTTATTGTAAATATTGTCCCCAGCTAAAACGACTAAATCATAAGGATTTTGTTTGTGATACGCATTCATCGCTCCAGCCACAGCATACTGTCCTTTAGCCCCAGTTCCTGTATCAGCCACAGATACAAAACGTAATAACAAGTCTTTTTTGGCTGAGGTGGCGGCTATGGCGGTTGTTGAATCGCTAATATTAGCACTTTGATGATTTTGACGAAATGTCCAGCCTAAAAATCCTGCACCAATGGCGCTGAGGCTACTTAAAAATAAAAATTGACGGCGTTTTAAGTTCATAAATCACCAAATTTAATAAATAGTCAGTTTAACTGAAGCAATGTGCAATGTAGTGATACATTAAGGCAAAAGAAGGCAACACCAGTAATAATGTACATTGTCTGTCTTTGATTCGCTGCTTTTGGTGAAAGTTCCATGTCACAAGACAATCAGTCAAAACCGACGGATGAGCAGGTAACTCAACCTCCCCAAAAACCTTACCAGAGAGTTCAGCCATTTTGGAAGGTTAAAATTATCCAACTTCTCCAAGGGATAATTGGGGTTTTAGAAGTAACGGTGGAAAAACTTGAGACAGCACCCCCACCTGGTACTAAGGAAACACCCAGTTTTTTCCAGCAACTTCAGTTGCGATGGGGTGGACTGTTAAGGACAATCCGCTTGTTTTTACCATCAAATTTGTCAACAAAGTTATCAGATACAGCTTTGACGGGAATTGTTACTGGAATTGCTGTAATTATCGTTTGGACGACTGCAACTACTGTCTTTAGTGGCAAACCTACTGAAGTAGCAACAGTTCCACCGATTGAAGAAGTTCCTGCACCGACACCAACGATAACTACTCCACCGGAGTCAGTTGCACCAGAACCGCAGCCGCCACAGCCACCAGAGGAAATTACATCACCGCCAGAAGTACAAACTACTCCACCAACGCCGGAACCAGAACCAATCCCCACGCCAACACCAACATTAACACCAACACCAACCATAGAATTAACGCCTGAACAAGCTTTGATAGCGGCTGTTGAAAATCAGGTAGCCGAAATTAGCGATCGCATTGCCTCTGGTCTGATAAAGTCAATTCAAGCCAACTTCCGTAGCAGTAATCTGACTGTCAAAATTAGTGACGATTGGTACACTCTCCCAGAATCTCAGCAGAACAAACTAGCTGCGGAGATATTACAACGTTCTCAAGAACTTGATTTTACTCATTTAGAAATTATCGACTCCCAAGATAAGCTGATAGCGCGTAATCCAGTTGTTGGTACCGAGATGGTGATTTTTAAACGGCAAACAACAAGTTTAAATAATTCGTAATGGCTACGTTAACGTAATTCTTAATTCGTCATTTTAACTTTAATTATTTATGCTAGACAATGTTTTGCTATTGCTAAAAGCTTGTGAAAAGTTAAACATTAACTATGAAATTATTCATCCAACTGAGAACTTAGTAAAAATAAAACTGAATAATAAACAGCATTATTTTTGTAATTATAGTACTCCGTTAATCAATCAAGCAGTAGCACAAATCATAAAAGACAAGGAATACACTTACCATATTTTAAAGCAAAAAGTTAAACTTCCTCAGACAGTAGGTTTTCTTTCACCTTTTTGTGATCTTCAGTATAAAATATACTTAAAATTTCCCAGCTTTCAAGATATTATATTAGAAGTAAAAGATAAATTTGAAATACCTGTTATTATTAAAAGGAATTCTGGCTCTGGTGGCTCTAACGTCTTTTTATGTCATAATATAGATGAGATTGAAACTGCTTTAAAAGAGATTTTTAATATAAATAATAAAAAGTATGATTATGTGGCGATCGCTCAAGAATATATTGATATAAAATCTGAATATAGAGCGGTTTTCTTAAATAAACAATTAGTTTTACTTTATGAAAAAGATATAACTAATGCAAAATTTACAGGTAATCTTAGTCCTCTACATTGGGATGGTGCAAAAGCCAAATATATCAATGATCCACAAATATTGTCAGAGATTGCTAATTTTGCTAAACCAATTTTTCAAGAATTAGACCTTGATTATGGTGGTTTAGATATAGTATTAGATCGAGATAACCAATATTGGTTGATTGAAGTGAATTCTAGTCCAAATTATACTATTTTTACTAGAGATAATGGAGAGGAGCCTGTGTTGAAAGTTTTTGAAAAAATGCTTATTAGCCTAGCTTCATAAAAAATTCAGTACTTCTGTTCGCTAATTCATTACTCTGCATTGAGCGCAGATTTATAAGCTTTAACTTGCAAATCAATTCCAGTAATAGCAGTACCAACTACAACAGCGTAAGCTCCTAAATCTAAAGCTTTACGAGCCATTTGGGGTGAAGAAATACCGCCTTCACAAATCACTGGAATATCTAGCTGTTGCACAATTTGGGTGAGAAGTTCCCATCCAGGAGGAGAAAGATGCTTCGTTGCAGCAGTGTAACCGTAAAGTGTCGTTCCTACAATATCTGCACCAGTATTTGCGGCTGCTTTTGCCGCCTCAATTGTATCAACATCTGCCATTACTGGTTTACCTAATTCCTGATGAATTCGGGCAATGATATCTGCTAATGTTTCATCACCAGGGCGGTTTCTAATAGTTGCATCTATGGCAATAATATCTGCTCCGGCTTTAGCGATCGCAGCAGCATGATGAAACTGTGGTGTAATATACACATCATACCCAGTTATTAATTGCTTCCATAACCCAATAATTGGTACTTGAACCTTTTCACGCACGGCTATAATATGATTTAGCGTATCGATACGCACACCAACTGCACCATTATTTACCGCAGCTTGTGCGATCGCAGCAATTACTCTTGGTTCATGCAACGGTGAATCAACAGGCGCTTGACAAGACACTATCAGTCCGTAACGCAGGAGTTTTATTAAATTAAGAAAATCAGTCGGCATGGAGAAAATGCAAAAACAACCAAACAAGCAGACTCCTAACTCCTAACTCCTAACTCCCCATTCACGGCTCTCGTTATTTGAGTTGGTATCCATACAGTAAAAATTGAACCAATACTTACAGTTGATTCTACTTCAATGCGACCGCGATGGAGTTCTACAAGTTGTTTCGTTAAAGCCAGTCCAAGCCCAGTACCTTCATAGCGGCGGCGATAGGGTGTATCGAGTTGCTGAAATTTATCAAAAATTAATGGTAATTGTTCTTCGGGAATACCGATCCCAGTGTCTTCCACTTGAAAAATAGCGGTATCATCTTCCACCCAAAGACGTAAAGTTACGCTGCCACTTTCAGGGGTGAATTTAATAGCATTAGTTAACAGATTCCAAAGAATTTGTTCTACTCGTTCTGCATCGGCGGTAAAGCGATCGCGATTGGGATCGATTTGCAAATCAAGGTTGAGATTAATTTGTTCACTGATTGCTTTTTTTCGCAGTGACTCTACAGCATTTTCAGCAACATTCACTAAAGAAAATTCCGAAATATTTAAAGCTGTCTTACCAGCCTCGATTTGCGATAAATCAAGGATGTCATTAATCATTTCTAATAAATGTTCTCCACTGTCGTGGATTGTTTGCAGATAACCCCGTTGTCGTTGACTCAATTCACCCAAAGGCCAACGTAATAATGTAGATGACATCCCAATCACATAAGTTAAAGGCGTGAGCAATTCGTGACTGATAGTAGCGAGAAACTCACTTCTGAGACGGTTAGCAGCTTCAGCGGCGAGGAGAGCATCACGCAGAGCCATTGTGCGTTCAATAACTCGTTGTTCGAGAGTTTGTTTTTCTTGGGTAAGCGTTTGCATTAACTCAGCTTGGTGAATTGCGATCGCTAATTGTTCTGCGATCGAACTCAGCAAGTTTTTTTCACTCTCAGTCCACTGGTGTGGATTATCGCACTGGTGAGCAATCAGCAATCCCCAAAGTTTATCCTCAAATATAATTGGTGCTGCCAACTTTGCCCTAACTTGGCTTTCCCTCAAAAAATTCAGCAAACACTCTTCTAGAGCATAAGTTTTTTCGACATCATCCACAGCTAAGGTAAAGCCTTGGCGATACTTTTTCCAACATTGAGAGGTTCTCCTAAAACAATTTCTTTCGGTGTAATTTAACACCGATGTAATAGCATCTGTAGCACGAGCTTCATAGACAATATAACCTCCATAGTTTTGGCAGTCTTCTAATAATGGCTGATTATTGACTAACACAGAAGGCGAGTGTTTACCGTTCTTCTCGTGTATAGAAGACTGATATTGTTGGGTTTTGACTTTGGAAGTTTCAAATTTATAGATTACTAATCTGTCTAATTCCAGAAACTCACGCACCTGTGTAATAGCTGTTGCCATAATTACTGACAAATCCAGGCTTCTGCGGATCTGCGTTGTTACCTGATTCAATAACCGCTCTTGGGAAATCTGTTTTTTTAAAGCATCTTCCACTGGCTGACAGATATAAACTGCCGGCGCAGTTGGGCTTGGAGGTGCTATTATTTGTTGGTTTGGCTGAGTTAAAAAATATTCTAATAACAACAGCGAAAATTGACTTTGGAGTGTGGCATCATTGGGCCGAATAATTTGGTGATAGCGTTCGAGATTTTGGTGAGTATAGGAATCGCACTCAAACAAGTCTTTTAATTCGTAGACAAATGTTGCGATCGCCTCTAAATTAAATGTCAACTTAGCATTGAGTGCCGAACCAATTCCTTGCTCCCCCTCCTCTAAATTTCCTACCAAGAGCGCACTAAACTGCTCAGAAACCACCAATGTAAACCTTTGCCTTTGCCATTCCACAGGTATGCAAACCCGCATCAACACAGCTTCTGTCAGCATCACGGCACTTCTCTCCCTTTGAGCCATCTGTTCCAACAATTTCCCAAGCTGATTAAATACAACAATAGGCAAGGTTCGAGAAAAGCTCAAATCAGCAGAACTAAGCATTTTCAATCATTTTGGTAAGATGGGGCTGAATCTAGGGAAAAAGTTTGTTTTTTTGTACTAACCAATAGTTTAAAACGGTAATACAGCATTATGCATCGTATAAGTAGCACATCGGGTGGATGGAATCAGTCAGAGGGTTTAATTTTTTTAGAACAAACTCCAGCGCCTTTCGTGTTGATTACGGCTGCTGATACCGACATTCAAACTTTGGCAGTTGCGGTGACAAAATTACCTACAAGCTTTCCTGCCTTAAGAGTCGCCAATCTCTTGCAGTTACAGCAACAGTTAAGCATAGATACTTATGGGGAGCAAGTTTTGGAACTTGCCCAAGTAATTATTTTGCGCCTGTTAGGAGGACGTTCCTACTGGAGTTATGGTTTAGAAGTAGTGCAAGAAATTGTGCAACGTAATGGTAGAACCCTCATTGTAATGCCAGGGGACGACGCTTTTGATCCCGACTTAATTTCTCAGTCTACCGTGCCTCTAAATATTGTTAATCAGGTATGGCAGTATTTCAGCGAAGGCGGCGTCGAAAATTTCGTTAATGCTCTGCAATTTATCTCTGATACTTGCCTGTTAACTGCATATAATCCGCCATTACCCCGTCCGATTCCGCGTGTCGGATTGTATGAATGGGGAGTAGGGAGTGGGGAGTGGGGAGGGGGAGCAGGGGAGGCAGGGGAGGCAGGGGAGGCAGGGGAGGCAGGGGAGGCAGGGGAGGCAGGGGAGGCAGGGGAGCAGGGGAGCAGGGGAGAGTTAGAACTCCATTCATCCAGCTTGGAACTAGATTCATCCACCTCAGAACTCCGTTCATCCAGCTTGGAACTAGATTCATCCACCTCAGAACTCCATTCATCCACTTCGGAACTCCATTCATCCACTTCGGAACTCCATTCATCCACCTCGGAACCTCAAAGTTTACAATCGCCAATCTCTCCTCAATCTCCACTCCCCAAAGTCGGCATCCTCTTCTACCGCGCTCATTATTTAGCGGGAAATACTAAGGTAATTGATGCTTTATGCGAAGCTTTGGTACAGAAAAATTTACAACCTGTGCCAGTGTTTGTTTCTTCATTGCGTGAACCCGATGTGCAAGTTGAGTTAATTGAATTTTTCAAACCCAAAGAAGCTGAATCAATAGCTGTACTGCTGAATACCACCAGTTTTTCTCTAGCACGCTTGGAAACCGAAACACCCCAAACCGAACTCTGGGAAAAATTAGATGTGCCTGTGTTGCAGGTAATCCTCAGTGGCGGATCAATTGAGCAGTGGGAGTCACAGTTTCAAGGGCTTTCTCCCCGCGATATTGGGATGAATGTGGCGCTACCAGAAGTAGATGGGCGGATTATTACTCGTGCTGTGTCTTTTAAAGCTGTACAAACTCGTAATCCCCATCTAGAGACAGATGTAGTAATTTATGAACCAGTGAGCGATCGCATCGAGTTTGTTGCCAAACTAGCAGCAAATTGGGCGCGTCTACGTTCCAAACCACCCCAAGAACGGCGAATTGCCCTAATTTTGGCAAACTACCCCAACCGCAATGGGCGGCTTGCCAATGGTGTGGGACTGGACACTCCAGCTAGTTGTGTAGAAATTCTGCAAGCTTTACATCAGGCTGGGTATGAAGTAGAAAATCCGCCTGCTCAAGGAGACGAGTTGATTCAACAGCTAACAGCTGGCGTAACTAATGATCCGGAAGGCCAAGAATGGCTTCCGGTACACCAAAGTGTTTCTTGGGAAGAGTATCATAAGTATTTCGCTTCTTTACCGCCAGCAGTGCAGCAAGGTATTAGTGAAAGGTGGGGAGTGGGGGAAGAAGCAAGGGAGCAGGGAGCAGGGAGCAGAGGAGAAAAGTTTGCACCTCCGCCCCCTGCACCCTGCCCCTCTGCCTCTTTCCCCGTTCCCGGAATCCAACTTGGCAACGTCTTCGTGGGAATTCAGCCAGCAAGGGGTTATGATAATGACCCCAGTTTGAATTATCATGCGCCGGATTTAGAACCAACTGATGCTTATTTAGCTTTCTACTATTGGGTTAGAGAAACTTTTGGTGCTGATGCCGTAGTTCATGTGGGAAAACACGGAAATCTAGAATGGCTACCGGGTAAAAGTGTGGCTTTATCGAGTAATTGTTATCCAGAAGTGGCTTTCGGCGCACTTCCCCACCTCTACCCGTTTATTGTGAATGATCCTGGTGAAGGTTCCCAAGCCAAACGTCGCGCTCAAGCGGTGATTATAGATCATCTAACGCCGCCAATGACTCGCGCGGAACTCTACGGTTCGTTGCAACAGTTAGAAAATTTAATTGATGAGTATTATGAAGCCGACAGTTTAGATCCTTCGCGTTTGCCAGTGATTCGCGATCGCATCCACGAACTGGTAATCAAAGAAAATCTCCATCTAGATTTAGGAATCCAAAATGAAACAGAAATTTTTAAATCTGAATCCTTAATTTTGAATTCTATCGGTGGCTATCTTTGTGAATTGAAGGAAGCCCAAATCCGCGACGGGTTACACATTTTCGGGCAATGTCCCCAAGGAAGGCAGCTGCGAGATTTAATAGTAGCGATCGCTCGCATCCCCAATCGCCATTCTTTAGGTATTACCCGTGCCATAGCTCAAGATTGGGGTTTAGACTTCGATCCCCTCACAGCCGATTTGTCAGCGCCTAGTGGTGAATACTCGCTAGTCAATAGCACAGAATGCCGCACCATCGGCGATATTGTTGAAGTCCTAGAAGAACACGCCGCCCTTCTAGTAGAACAACTCCTAACTCCTAACTCCTCACTCCCCATCCCCACTCCCCACTCCCCACTCACCGTTGTCCTTAACTGGATACGCGATCGCCTGCTTCCAGCTTTACAACAAACTGATCAAGAAATAACCCATTTATTGCACGGACTCGATGGCGGTTATGTCCCAAGTGCCCCATCTGGCGCACCCACACGCGGCCGCCCAGAAGTTCTACCAACAGGGAGAAACTTTTATTCTGTCGATATTCGCGCCATTCCCACAGAGACAGCTTGGGATATCGGTAGAAAAGCTGCTGAAACCCTCGTTGAATATTACACTCAAGAACATGGTGAGTATCCAAAAACATTAGGTTTATCATTGTGGGGAACAGCCACCATGAGAACAGGCGGTGATGATATTGCCGAAGCCTTGGCTTTACTCGGAGTCCAACCTGTGTGGGATGGTGCAGCACGGCGAGTAGTGGATTTTGAAATTTTGCCCCTAGCGATTTTGGGGCGTCCCCGTGTAGATGTCACCTTGCGAATCTCTGGATTTTTCCGGGATGCTTTTCCCAACTTAATTGATTTATTTGATCAAGCAGTATCAGCAGTAGCAGACTTGAATGAACCGCCAGAACAAAATCCTCTAGCGGATGCAGTTCGCCAAGATACTAATTTATGGACTCAACAAGGATTAACTTTAGAAGAAGCAGTAGTGCGATCGCGCTATCGCATCTTTGGTTCTCGTCCAGGTGCTTACGGTGCAGGACTTCAAGGTTTAATCGAATCGCAAAACTGGACAGATGACCAAGATTTAGCCCGCGCCTACATTAATTGGAGTTCTTACGCCTACTCTTCGGGAGCAGGGGAGGCAGGGGAGCAGGGAGCAGGGAGCAGGGGAGCAGGGAGCAGGGAGCAGGGAGCAGGGGAGCAGGGGAGCAGGGAGCAGGGGGGAAATAATCAATCCCCAATTCCCAATTCCCAATCCCCAATCCCCAATCCCCAATCCCCAATGCCCAATATCGAAGCTTTCAAACAACGCTTGGCGAAAATGCAAGTTGTCCTGCACAATCAAGATAACCGTGAACACGACCTACTCGATTCTGATGATTATTACCAATTTCAGGGTGGTTTAACAGCTGCGGTGCGTTCTCTACAAGGAAAAAATCCCCAAACTTATTTTGGTGATAATTCCATACCCGCTCAACCACGAGTCCGCCAACTCAAAGAAGAAATTGCACGGGTGTATCGTTCTCGTGTAGTTAATCCCAAGTGGATTGCAGGAGTCATGCGTCACGGTTATAAAGGTGCTTTTGAAATGGCGGCAACGGTAGATTTTTTATTCGCTTACGATGCAACAGCCAAATGTGTAGAAGATTATATGTATCAAGGTATAGTAGAAGCTTACTTGCTCGACCCAGTTGTGTCAGAATTTATTCAGCAAAAGAATCCTTATGCACTGCGTGATATTGCTGAAAAATTATTAGAGGCACATAAGCGCAATTTGTGGGAGGATGTAAGTATAGGAACATTAGAAGCTTTGAGGAACCTAGTACATCAAGCTGAAGCAGTTATCGAAGAAAAATCAATGGTGTAGGAAATAAATATGGAGAATCTTGCGTATTTGCACCTAGCTTTCGCCTACGAAGACAGTACACCCAGTGAATTGGTCTCCTTCAGTTCTTTGTTTAACAAAGCAGCTGCACCAGACTGGAAACGGCTTTCTGGTAGGGCTTGGAAGTATATGTTGCCCCTTGCTCTGTCCTTGTCTATTCTTGGCGCTGTTAGCAGTGTCATGGCACTGGAAAAAGGCGATCAAGGCCCTTCCGTCAGAAATCTACAACAAAAGTTGAAAACAGCAGGTTTTTATCAAGCTCCAGTTACCCAAGTATATGACGTGTCCACAGAAGAATCTGTGCGGCGCTTCCAAAAGGCTGCTGGTTTACCAGTGGATGGCATTGTTGGAGCAAGAACCCTGCAAAAATTAGAAAGCTGGCAAGCTAAAAAGCCAAGTACTACGACTACACAAGCTAAAAAAGCCACTGTTGTAAGTACACAAGCCAAAAACACTAGTTCAGCTAGTTCAGCAACTACCCAGCGCCGTAATTCCAACTACCTTTCTAAGGGGGATGAAGGTGAAAATGTTAGGGCTTTGCAAGAACGCTTAAGA
Source organism: Nostoc sp. FACHB-888 (assembly GCF_014696655.1). Taxonomy (NCBI): domain Bacteria; kingdom Bacillati; phylum Cyanobacteriota; class Cyanophyceae; order Nostocales; family Nostocaceae; genus Nostoc; species Nostoc sp. FACHB-888. The sequence goes on from NZ_JACJQM010000009.1 coordinate 16,815, forward strand.
GTCGCAGGCTTTTATTACGGGAATGCCACAGGAATATTTGGCCCAATTACCGAAGAAGCTGTCAAGCGGTTCCAAGATGCTTATAAATTAAGCGTTGATGGAGTTGTTGGCCCAGCAACATTAAGTAAATTGCCGGGAGTTGGCATCGGTGATGGTGAAGAGGCTCCCAAAAAAGAAAAGGTAGCCAATCGAGATAAACTCCGTATAGGCGATCGCGGTGAGCCAGTTAGAGTTATCCAAGAACAATTGATCCAGGCAGGATATTTAGAGGGAGAGCCAAATGGCTACTATGGCCCCTATACTGCTGATGCTGTAAAGAGATTTCAGGCAGCTAACTCTTTAACAGCAAGTGGCGTTGCTGGCCCAACTACCCGAGCTAAGTTATACAGCTCAGTAAATACTGCCCCTAAAAGCGAATTTAATACCCTGGAAATCCAAACGCGACTACGAGAGCGGGGTTTTTATAAAGGCAAGCTGAACGGTGTAATGGCAGCTGACACCAAAAAAGCGATTAAACAAGCCCAAGAATTCTACGGCATAAGTCTCAAGGATCTTAAGAGCGGACGCTTTTAACATCCGCTTTGGTGTTGTTAGTATCACTTCCCAATTTGTTGCTTGCCTCAAGAAACAGCAAATCACGAACTGCTCAAAATTCCTCTTATTTGGTTAATTTGAGTAGTTTCGTCTTATTTATCCATTCAAATGCTAAAGCGGCATTAGTGCCCGTTGGCACTTGGGACACACTGCATGGATGGTCATTTGACAGTCAAGCAGGTGGAAACCTTCTTTTTGAGCAGTTTTAGATCCAATTTTTAAAATTGAGTCATTTTTAAACTCAATAGTTGAGTTGCATCTAACACAAATTAAGTGATGGTGATGATGGGGATAGGGCTGGTTGATCTCATAATGCTTATGTCCCTCGCCCAGTTCTAGTTCCCGTAAAATTCCCATCCTGGCCATCAACTTCAAAGTCCGATATATAGTTGACAGACTGATCCCTTCGCCATCAGTTTCTAGCCGCTGATAAAGATCCTCCGCACTCAGATGTTCACCTTGCGGAAGCTCTTGAAAAATGTGTAAAATTGTTTCGCGCTGGGGAGTTAATCGCCAGCCTCGTTCGTTCAGTTCTGCCTTGAGTGAAGTAGTTGTGTAGACAGTCATACTAATATTTCTCAACAAAGCTCGTTAATTGAGAATATAACAAATCTTGGGAGCAATTTGCAACAATCATTGCCTATTGAGAATCATTACGAAATATTTAAAAACAACTCATCAAATCTTGATTAAAATTCAACTAATAAGCTGTATTGCATTTAATTTGCATACAGCTAATAGTTAGGATACTTGTAACGATTGCATCCCTCGACTTTAAATTCTGAATAACTGAATTTTGAATTGTTTAGTTTATCCCCACTTCAAGATATTTAAGCAAAGCTCTGGGGAAACTCTTGTAAAATTAAATGCAAATGATTTGCTACAAGCCTGTAAAAAGCTTTTGACCTGGAAATCAAATCATTACTTTGTCCGTAGTCATTTGTCAAATATATTTTTCTAATGACAAATGACTAATGACTAATGACTAACTTAGAGACTCCAAATAGTCGCGGATGAGGTTGCGACGTTTGGGCTGGCGTAGCTTTTGCAAAGCCTTGGATTCTATTTGTCGGACTCGTTCCCGTGATAAGTCGAGAGCGCGACCAATTTCTGCTAAAGAGTAAGGATGACCATCTGCCAAACCAAACCGCATCAAAATTACATCACGTTCCCGGCTAGTCAAATCTGACAGAAGATGATGCAAGTCTCTTTGTAAAGATTCTCGCATTAACATTTCTTCTGGAGTTACACTGTCAGTTTCGAGTAATTCGCCTAACTCAGTATCTTTATCCTTGCCTACTTTGGTTTCCAAAGAAACGGAGCGAGGAACCCGCAACAAAACTTCTCGTACTTGGGTCGGTGTCATCTCTAACTCAGTTGCTAAATCTTCTAGAGTAGGAGTGCGACCTTTTTCTTGAGCAATTTTGCGTTGAGCCTTTTTGATTTTGTTTAACTTTTCGGTAATATGGACAGGGAGGCGAATGGTGCGACTAGAAGTAGCGATCGCCCGTGTAATTCCCTGACGAATCCACCAGTAAGCATAGGTACTGAAGCGGTAACCCTTAGTTGGGTCAAATTTTTCTACAGCCCGCTCCAAACCTAGTGTGCCTTCTTGGACTAAATCTAACAATTCCAAACCACGATTTTGATACTTCTTAGCAACAGACACAACTAGGCGAAGATTTGCCTTAATCATGTGTTCTTTTGCTTGGAGTCCTTGGGACTGAATTTGCTCCAACTCTTCTACTGTCAACTTAGCAATTTCAGCCCAGCGACGTTTGCCTTCTGCCAGAGTCGGTCTAAGATCCGATACTACTATACCAGCAGTGGCAGCCCACCTTTCCAAAGACGGGCGATGTCCTAGTTCTGAGGTTAGACGTTCTTGAACTTCAATTAACCTTTGATAAGGCGAAATCACTTCATCCCCTTGCTTTGCAGCGTTAGCAAGCACTATCCGCATCCGCAAGTAACGCTGAACTTTTTGAGCTTCTGAAACCTCTTCATCCCGCCCTAACAAGCGAACCCGACCAATTTCCTGAAGATATAGACGTACTAGGTCGGTACTACGACGGTTAGTGTTAGCAGCAAAATTAGCTTGGTCAGCAGCAGCCATTTCTAGCTCCTGTAGGTCATCTACCGATAACTCACTTTCGTCAACCGTGAGATCCGAGTCCAAAGCCTGGCGGGACTTTTTGGTATTGTAGGGGGCATCTGCATAAAAAGATGTTGCTGGCATAAAGATCGTCTCAATGGCTCCAGGTAACAATAGATTTCGGTCAGCTTTAGATTTCGGTCAGCTATTCAACTGTTGCTATTGTTCCCGTGATTTACGATGAACTAACATGGTTGAAGGTTCCATTACAATTTTTTTTTAAATTAACTGTAAAGGTTTCATTGGATACAGCATTACTGAACTTAATCGGCTGCTAAACTTTTGATTAAACCAATAGCTATTCAAATCCACGGCTGGGCTTTCAATATTCAAACTACTTAGTTAACATTTCAACCTAGATGGTTTTTAGTAGTAACTTTTGCAACACAGTATAAACATCCTTCAGTGAATGTCATCTTTATAATTGGCATAGTCACCTTTACATGGCTACAAAAGTAATATCCTGATGATTTACTAATTTTTTCTCAGGATTATTTACGTATAAGTAGAACTAATACATATCGTCGAAGTTATTAGTATTAACTGCAAAAATTCAATCGATACGGAGAGTGAGTGACACAAATAGTGAGTGACCCGTTCTCTTACGTGTCGGTCTTAAGCTATCAATTTCAACTTGAGAGATTACTAGTAGTTGTATTCTGGCTTGATATCTCGCAGCATCAGTTCATCAAGTGCTTGTCGGGGTGTGACTTCACCTTGAAGTAACCGATAAACTTGCTCAGTAATTGGAACAGGAATGTTTTGTTGCTTGGCTCGTTGCATTAAAACTTGACAAGTGTTCACTCCTTCAGCAGTTCCTTGTAAATTTGCGAGAGTTTCTGTTAGTGACTTACCACCAGCTAGCTGGTAGCCGACTTGGTAATTGCGGCTTAAGGGACTATTGCAGGTTGCTAACAAATCTCCTAGACCCGATAAACCATAAAATGTTTCCGTCTTTGCACCCCAGTCGTTACCGATGCGAACCATTTCTGTAAGTCCACGGGTGACTAAAGCAGCTTTGGCATTAGTTCCCAGTTGTAAACCATCGCACACACCGGCTGCGATCGCAATGACATTTTTCAGTGTTCCCCCCAATTCCACGCCCAAGGGATCAGGATTGGTATATACCCGGAAACGATGAGATGAAAATACTAACTGCACTACTTCCGCAGCCGTGGGAATATTACTAGCTACCACTGTTGCTGCTGGTAACTCTAGTTGAATTTCTTTAGATAAATTAGGCCCAGAAAGGACAACCACTGCTTGGTTAGGAAATACTGTTTGCCAAATTTGTGACGGCGTGCAGGTGGTTTGGGGGTCTAAACCTTTGGTCGCCGTCACAAAAATTGTTTCTGGAGAAAGGGGGAAAGACTGGACTTGGAAAGCAACATCCCTTACACCAATCATTGAGATAGCAGATACGACTATTTGGACATCTTTTAAAACTGCTTCTAGAGATTGGGAACCTTGACGCGACCACACGCGCACCTTATGACCATTGGCTGCGGCGAGATTTGCTAGAGATGCACCCCAAGCACCCGCACCCAGAATTGCTACAGATTTTGGATTATTCATTAATCAACAGTCTCTCCATCACCCAATCACCCCATCCTCTTAGCAATCTAAAATCTAAAATTGACTGCGGGGATAACGTTCCATTAATTCCCTGACTTGTTCAGCATGATATGAGCTTCTTGTCAAAGGGGAAGAAACAACTTGTAAAAATCCGATTTCTTTACCGAATGCCTTCCAAGCAGCAAATTGTTCTGGGTTGATAAATTCATTTACTTGCAAGTGTTTTTGACTAGGTTGGAGGTATTGCCCAATTGTCAAAATGTCGCAATCTACAGTTCGTAAGTCTTGCATGACTTGGCGAATTTCTACATCAGTTTCACCGAGTCCTACCATGATACCGGATTTGGTGTATGTGCTAGGAGAAAGTTGGCGAGTTCGCTGTAATAATTCTAATGTGCGATCGTAGTTTCCTTGAGGACGCACCCGGCGATAAAGGCGTGGAACAGTTTCTGTATTGTGGTTTAATACCTCTGGCGCAGCTTGTAGAATTAATTCTAGAGCATTCCAATTACCGCACAAGTCAGGAATTAGTACCTCAATTGTGGTGTTGGATGAAACAGAGCGAACCGCATTAATACAGGCTATAAACTGAGACGCGCCACCATCTGCCAGATCATCTCGGTTTACAGAAGTAATTACCACATGATTAAGTTTCATGCGGCGAACAGCTTCCGCTAGTCGGGTAGGTTCGGTAGAGTCTAGTGGTTTGGGTTTTTTCTCAAAATCAATATCACAGTAGGGACAAGCGCGTGTACAAGCCGGGCCCATAATTAAAAACGTGGCAGTTCCAGCATTGAAGCATTCACCAATATTCGGACAGGATGCTTCCTCACAAACTGTATTAAGGGCTAAATCCCGCAAAATGTCTTTAACGTTACCGATGCGTTCACGCCCAGGTGCTTTTACCCGCAACCAGTCTGGTTTTACAGTCACAATCCGCTTTTACCACTAGAGTTATACAAATTTAATCGTAGCAAGCAAAGCCTTGGGTGAAGCGATCATATATAGATGTAATTCTGTCATTTGGCACAGGTTGTGATATTCTTAATTTACAATGCCATTTTTATGACGGGATGTGGCGCAGCTTGGTAGCGCACTTCGTTCGGGACGAAGGGGCCGCTGGTTCGAATCCAGTCATCCCGATGTTGTTGTACATTCGCAAATTATATGTCGCAATTTGCAAATTAATGTCGCGTTGGCTGTTTTTTAAAGTCAATTTCATTATGTTGCTTTCTCGCAAATTAATGTCGCGATTATAATGGGGTGGAGTTGATTCCACTTTACTTCTAGATATACTGAAAAATTTCAGAATAATCCCGAACGAAGTGCGCCTTTCAACCTTCCTATTGAAAAATATATCTGTAAAGTATCAACAACAGAAGCTGCTATTCCTCTTTAAACTATCCCTAGCCGGGATGGTTGTTGAAACGCTGTGGAAAGAATGTTGGCATTAATTAAGGATGGTCTTTCAACCCACCCTGTACATTCGCACATTATATGTCGCAATTCGCAAATTAATGTCGTGATTAACGAATTAATATCGCTGTTAAAAGGCGTTTCTGTAGCTCTCTAACTTGAAGCACTGGTATAAAATCGCAATGCAAATCGCCAAAACCAAGTGGAAGCGAAAAACAACGCTACTGCTAATATTGCCGCACCTATCAACCAGCTAATTTCACTTCGACCTAGTAGCGCTTGGGCTGGTACAGTAGTTAAAAAAGCTACTGGCATTACAAAGGTGAAGAAAAAGCGGTAAGCAGTAGGATATGCTGCAATCGGATATCGTCCAGCTTCCAACAAACCACGTAGTACTTCGGTAACGTTGTATATTTTCACGAACCAGATGCTCATCGCTCCCAGCATAAACCACAGGCTGTACAGAATCACAAAGCTAAACAATAACGGCAACACACCAAGTAGATAGTCGTCTATCCCTACACCGAGACGTTTACCTGCGTAGCCAATAATAATACTACCAAAAACTAGATCCGGCAGTCCCCAAGGTGAAATGGTATGGGTGGAAAGCCAAAACTGACTGCGGATAGGTTTTAATAATATAAAGTCTAAAGTGCCTTCTTGGACATGGCGGACAATGCGATTCAAGTTCGACGCTAGGAAAGTAGCAGAAAATCCTTGTAGTAAGGTAAAAATTCCTAGAACTACTAAAGCAGCTTCCCATGACCAGCCACTAAAAGTGTAGCCAGTCCGGTAAAACAAGAATAGTCCAAAGAGACTGCCTGCAAGATTTCCCAAGCTGCTGAGGGTAGCTATGAAAAAGTTAATCCGATACTCTAACTCTGCTGCGATCGCAGCACCCCAAAATAGTCTTAGTACTTTCAAATATCTTTGCATCTTGATTTTTCTGCTAGCGATACAGCTAATTGTCGGTGTCAAAACCCCCTGGCTACCCAAGCGTATGATGAATCATCCTATGCAACTTACAACAGTTCAGAAGTTTTTGAAGGCAGGGATTCCTTGGTTAAAAAGAATTGAAGCGATCGCTCGTCCTCGTCTGAGCTATATCTCTACTACTTTAGCAGGTAGAGTGATCACTGGTATAGCGTAGACGCGCAGCGGCTTGTCGCCAGACATCGCCTTGATGGCAATTTCCATGAACCTATCCCACTATTCTAAAAATCCCTACTCCTTTTCGTAAAATGTGCTTGAAAACCTTAATTTTTCGTTTTCAGTTCTCAATAAGCTTAAGCTTTGTAGCACAAATATTATTAGTGGGATAGGTTCATGATGATTCCGATTCCAGGAACTAATACCCTGCCGGCAATGGGAATTTTTGTAACTAGCTTTGGCTTATCGGAAGATGATGGTGCTATTAGCTTGGGTGGTTTAGTTATGTGTGTAATGGGGGCAGTTTTGACTACTTCCATACTATTGGCATTGATTTAGGGTGGTTCTAGTCTTCTTGACATTATCAAGACTTGGCTAGGTCGTTAAATAGCAAAAATACTACTTGAGGGGAATGACACACGAACATCAGAGGTTGATAATATCACGATGGCTTCCTTAAACACCAACCTCTATCTGTTCTTAGAAAATCTCCTCTTTTTCCTAATTGCCACATTTTTTATTGTGGTTGTAAATTGGGGGTGGAAACACACAAAGCCTTATACTCTACCTCTACCATTTCCCTCTTGGTATAAAATCTGGTTTGGCTCAGTGCAGCTGCTAGGAGTCTTGCTGCCATTAGTAGTTATGCTTTTGTGGGGTGTATGGTGGGGCGATCGCAGTGTGTTAACTGTGCTTGGTTGGTATTTTATCGTATTAGGGTTGCAAATCATCTCTGAGAGAGTAACACTCAGACAGTTGCAAAATGTAGTGTGGGTGATGGTTCCTTATATATACTTGCCTTACCGCTTCTGGCAGTTGTATGAGGGTTTGACACTTTTGGATTCCAAAAGCGAGTTGCAGTGGGTACGATATTTGTTGGTTTTTGAATTGGCGCTATGGATTGTTAACTACGCAATAGATGTATCTCAATTGCCACGGCTGTTTCGCTGGGAAGTAAAATCAGACTCTGACCTTAGCTAGGGATTAATCGCAGAGCTAGCCATTTTGACCAAAGAAGTGCGTTCGCCTGCTTTCAACCCCATAACATATTGCACACCCTGTTGCCGCCAAGTCAAGGTAGCATCTGAACAACCCGCACCACAAGTAAAATCTACAAAATAGCCAGTGATGCCCTTAGCTAAAGATATACGTTTCCCAGTCATGCGGGGTGTTTGGCGGGTTACTGATTCGGCAGAAACAACACCCAAACGACAGGCAGAAGCACCATTACAGTCAGGACTAAAACCCAGCAAAATCTCGTACTTCTTTTGGGTCGCAGCTTCTATAATCGCATAAATTGGATTTTCCCCATCCGACTCAGGAATAAACTTCGGCAATAAAATCTTAATTTGAGTCTTTTGCTTTAATTTAGGCAGAATAGATTTAAAAACTGGGTGTAGCTGGGTTTGACTCTGCTGTGCTATTAATTGGGACTGCTTGTTTCTAGTGGCTATGGCTGACTTGTGAAAGCTGCTAATACTGACCAATAAAAATACGGCACACACAGCGCTGGTATTTCTGAAGTTTAAAATCATCTTTTAAAACCTATTTAATCTCAAGTGTTTATTTGTAATACCCATTTTGAAGATTGAATTACCTATTTAAGAGCGCTTAGAGTCAGCTAAACTTAAGAAGAAATTGTTTAATAAGTTTTAATAATTTTGTTATGAGTACTGATTCACCTGTTAATTCTCCCGATAAGTTTGAATCCAACTTAGGGAAGCGTTTGAGAAACTTTTTAGTTGTAATGGTAGCGATCGCTCTTAGTGTTGCCCTCGTTTTAGGATTGCGAACTGAAACAACCTCGGTAACTCTAGCCAAGTTAAGTGATACGTCCATACCGCTAGATGTAGCTATTAGCAACGGCAAACCATCTCTAGTGGAGTTTTATGCTGATTGGTGTACTGTCTGTCAGAAAATGGCACCAGATATCGCTCAACTGGAAACAGAGTATGCTGACAAGATGAATTTTGTCATGCTGAATGTGGATAATACCAAGTGGCTACCAGAAATGCTGAAATATCGGGTAGATGGGATTCCCCATTTTGTATTTTTGAGTCAGCAAGGGGAAACTATAGCCCAAGCGATCGGCGATCAACCCCGCACGATTATGGCTAGCAATTTAGAAGCTTTAGTTACTGGTTCATCTCTTCCCTATGCCCAAGCTAGCGGGAAAGTTTCCAAATTTTCAGCCCCAGTAGCACCAACGGCTAATCAAGATGACCCCCGCAGTCATGGTAGCCAAGTGGTAAATTAGCAGCATCGAGGGAATTTCAGGTAACATCTGCTGTTACAGCAAATTGCAAGTAAATAAATTACAAAATACAGGACTCACGCATCAGATATAAAGAGTTTCATCTCTTGCCTCCTACCCCCTGTCTATTTCCCAGAGACAGGGTGGTTTCATACGAAAAAATAAAAATACATAAGTCTTGATTTCTCATGTATAACCATAGATTTTTACCCCTCTTCAAACCTCTCCCCGAAACGGAGAGAGGCTTTAAAACCCAGTTTTAGTTTTTCTCTCGTTGTATGAAACCACCCTGCCTGTCTATTTCCTAGAGAAGAACTGATCCCCGTCTCCTTCATGCAATAGATTGCCGCTTGAGGCGCTTATGAGCGTACATTAATTCGTCAGACTTGGCGACTAGTTGTTCTAGTGACATATTGCTTTCTGGTGAGTAACGCTCTATCCCCATACTCATCGAAAGTTCATAGCTACGTTTTTGCTGTTGATTAAAGTTGGCGATATTTGCTTGCAGACACGCTTGAATACTATCAGCGTCCTTAAAGTAACTGGAGATGAAAACAATGAATTCATCTCCGCCCAAGCGGGCGACAATATCCGAGTTCCGAAAACTTTGCTTGAGTAATCGAGCAGCATCAACAATCAAAGCATCTCCTATGTCATGACCAAGGGTGTCGTTAATTTGTTTTAACCCATCTAAATCAATGAAGATAACCCAGCACAACGCTTTTATACGATGAGCAATTTTTAATTGTTGTTCAGCCATCAGGAAGAAGCCGCGTCGGTTATGCAAACCTGTTAGTTCATCGGTCAGCGATAACTGCCTTCCTTCAATCTCTGCTTGTTTACGGTTGCGAACTTCCTGCATAAGTTCGATCTGAGCGATCGCCTGCCGGGTTAGGCGGCGCAATGCATCCAACTGCTGGTAACTTAAACAACGAGGAATGGTATCGATTACACACAACGTTCCGATAGGAAAACCATTGGGCGTAACTAGCGGGACACCAGCATAAAAACGAATTTTAGGATTACCTTTGACTAGGGGATTGTTAGTAAAGCGATCGTCTTTGATGGCGTTGGGAACCACTAATATATCTTCTGGTTGAAGAATAGCATGGGCACAAAAAGCCCACTCTCTGGGTGTTTCCTTAGCTTTTAGTCCAATCTTAGATTTAAACCATTGGCGATCGGCATCAACTAAGCTAATTAAAGCAATTGGAGTCTTACAAATGTAGGCAGCAAGAGCAGTTATATCATCAAATGCTTGTTCAGGTAGTGTATCTAGAATATTATAGTCCGCTAATATTTTGAGCCTTTCTGTTTCATTTTCAGGTAGAGGAATCTGACTTTTGACCGGATCTGGAAAACCTCTCTCCAAACCTTTCCTCTTTTCGTGGAAAAGCTTTGAATTCTCCCCATTCCCTACAAAGGTTAGGCGTTGGGGGGTTAGGTTTCGCTTTAACTTTTCCAGATGACGTGAAAAGTCACAAGGAACAGCTGGCGTTTTTACAAATAAATGTCTGAGCTTTAGCCAGGAAAGTCTGGTATGAAAATTTTGCAACAACCGCAGGGTTACCTCTCCAGCATCAGGGCTGCGTGATATAAACATCTCTGCAACAAAAATCAACATTCGGTTGAATATACAGAAATATTGTAGTATATTGTATTCCTCATGCCTTTGGTTTGCTCTATTGTTCATGTCAGCCTAGCTTTCACTGTGCAAATTCCCTGAGTATGCAGATGCTTACAAGGTCTTTTGCCCAAACCCAGGTTGAAAATTATTAATATACTCTAAAATTTATCAAAACTTATTATACTGTCAGAGTTCCTGGTCAAAAGTTGACTTTTTTGGGAGGTGGTAGATTTACCAATACCGCCTTTACCGTAGAAAGCAATCTGTCTAATTTTGTCGTCGGACATGATGATTTATCCTACAATTGGTTGTTGAGTCTGTTGGTTCATGAGCGATCGCGTGTAGTGGAAGCGATCACTTAACTTTGCAGTCCAGTCCCGTTCATCTCTGCGATTATACGCAGAGATGAACCGATATAGAGAAACTCAAAGCCTGGAAAACTTTGACCTAAGCATTATCAGTTGTTGTCACAGAATTTGAAATGGTTGCTCAAGCCTTAAGAATAGTTACAGCAAGAATTCAAATTTATGCAGAGTTTTCCCCTATCAAAGACTTTTTGTGCGATGGCATACCCGCCCTTTCCGGTGGCGATCGCACTTTTGATTCCCTCTAAAACTAAAATATCATAAATATCGCAAATCTTCTTGCGATGTGCAAAAGTTTTTGCTCTGATTCATCTGCCACTTGCACAAGAGGTATTCTGGCTCCTTAATTCTGTTTTCAGTAACTTGGCTGTATACCAATTAATTTGGTACAAAGCAGCGATTGATACAGTTTTATTAATCGGTTTCAGCTTTGATGCTTGATAGGAAAGTAACATAAGCCGTAGAAAACTTACCAAAAAATTCTGCTGCATGGGCAAATTTTACCCAAACTAAAAATTGTTAATTTTACTCATAGTAATACTGTGCAGAGATGAGAAAAAACTACAGTTTTTAGCACAATAATAATGGAGAGAGTAATGATTACCGAAGAAGACTTAGCCCAACAATTTACCCTTATTATTGAGCAAGCTCACCCAAGAGCGTGGACAACACTACGCCACTGTTATGTAAAAGTGCTAAATTCTCGCTCAAAAGGAGCGTATATTGCTCATGCCAAATATATAAGGATTTACTGTCCTGACAGACTGATTGCTGCTGTAGTAGCAGAAAAAGATTTACTGATAGAAGTGGCAGAATATCTTGGTCTAGTTGAAGTTGTTTGCTTGAATGCTACAAATCTATTGCACGACCCCAAATTGCAGCTTAAGAAGGCTTATCCTCAATTGTGGTTAGATTTGATGTGGATTGTGACGCAAAAGCAAGAATCATGAGAACTGGAATGTTCTGTAATATTAAATATTAATCCTGCAAACCCCTCAGCTTGTTAACGTCTTAAAGCAAAGGAAAATCTTATGAGTCAGCCCTACCTATCTCCAGATGATTTGCCTTCAAATCTGACAATTCAAGTGAGTGAAATACTGTTTAGACAACTCGAAGAGGCAACGAAAAAAAACTTTTTCTTAGCAAGTGACCGCATCACGCGCATTTTGTTGTCAAGTTGCCATTGGTATTTCAAAATTAATAGTGGGATTCTGATATTAATCATGATTTGTCCTGATATAGAAAGTTATCAGAACATTATGAGAACTGTTCCCAAATTCACCGATATGTTAAAAAGATTTACTAACAGAGGTAGAATTACTGTTAGCCCTCCATCTGACAAAGGTATACCGTGGGTACTCAGCATAGATGAAATCTTGCCGGAAGAAGACTTACCTGCTACCTGATAAATACATTGGAAATTATTCCAGGGAAAGCGTTACATCAGTAGGATGAATTGTTAAATGAAGTTCTCTCTTCTGCTGCACGTAACTTTGCGTGGAATAATTTTCTCTCCCTGGACAAATTTCTAGTAACACATCAAGCTCAAATTATTCCTTATACGACTCCAAAATGCCACTGCGAATCATTAGTTGTGGCCAAAACAATACAAAAAATCCCATCCATGTTATTACAGGAATGGAGATGAGAACTGTTAGCCAGATAGTTTTAAATAGTAACCAGCTACCACTAATCAGGGTTACACCTGTGAGAACTATAGACCAGGGCTGACACCACCAAGGTTTGTAGTTCCAGGGGCTTACGGGTTTTTGTTCAGTCATTGGTTTTATTTAGTAAACGACATCAACATTAATATAAGTCTGACTTGTTTAACAGATACATATCAATTCTCAAGCATTTCCAACAACTGCGCCTCGCTTAATTGTGTAATTCCTAAAGAAAGCGCTTTTTCTAATTTAGAACCCGCATCTTCTCCTACTACCAAATAATCCGTTTTTTTACTCACAGAATCAGTCACTTTGCCACCAGCTTTTTGAATGAAAGCCTTCGCTTCATCTCGCTTTAAGGTTGGCAATGTACCTGTAACTACAAAAGTTTTACCTGCAAACTTTTGATTACCATCACCAACTGTTTTTGTTTCCTCTGTGGCAGCTAATTGCAATCCTTCTGCTTGTAAGCGTTCTATTAACTTTTGATTGGCATCAATCCGAAACCACTGATACACAGATTGGGCAATTTCAGCACCAATACCATAAATTCCTTCAATATCTGATTGCTTTGCTGTCGCTAACTGTTCTACAGTGAAATATTTTTGAGTTAACAATTGGGCATTCACACTGCCAACGTGACGAATGCCTAAACCATACAATACTCTCGACCAAGGTTGGTTTTTCGATTGAGCGATCGCATCTATCAATTTCTCTGCCGACTTTTTCCCCATCCTTTCTAAGGCACACAATTTCTCTGCTGTCAACTCATACAAATCGGCAACGGAATGCACCAAACCTTTATCAACGAGTTGATGTACCAGCTTTTCACCCAAGCCTTTAATATCTAAGGCATCACGACTTACCCAATGTTCAATGGAACCTTTGAGAATCGCTGCACAGGAAGCATTGACGCACCGAGTTACCGCTTCACCTGATTCTCGCACCACTAGTTGACCACAGACTGGGCAATGGGTGGGCATAATGAAAGGTTCAGTATCAGAGGGACGAAGTTCTTTTAGTACCCTCAGCACTTCTGGGATAATTTCTCCAGCTTTGCGGACGATGACAGTATCACCAATGCGAATATCTAATTGAGTAATGCGATCGCTATTATGTAAAGTCGCGCGAGAAACTGTTGTCCCCGCCAGTTGCACAGGGCGCATTTCTGCTAACGGCGTTAATGCTCCCGTTCGTCCGACATTTACAGCAATATTTTCTACACGAGTGGGTGCTTCTTCGGCTGGGTACTTTAGAGCGATCGCCCAGCGAGGGAATTTCTGGGTAAATCCTAGCTGTTCTTGAAGTTTAAAAGAATTCAGCTTTACTACTACCCCATCAGTCATGTAGGGTAAATTCAGCCGTTCCGTATCCCAGTATTCATAATATTTTGCCACTTCTGCGATCGAGGCACACAGTTTATGATTGGGGTTGACTCGAAAACCCATCTTTTCCAATAACTCCAATGCTTCCCATTGGGTATTGGCAATACTGGCGTCATCTCTACCAGGAATGTGCAAGGTGTAGCCAAAGAAATCTAACCGTCGTTTAGCGACAATGCGCGAGTCTAGTTGTCTGAGTGTACCAGCTGCGGCATTACGAGGATTGGCAAATAATTGCTCACCTGCTTTTTGTCTTTCCTCGTTAATTTGTTTAAATACTTCCAACGGTAAAAACGCCTCGCCGCGTACTTCTACCCTTTCTAAAATTTCTGACCCTTCAAAATTCAAACGCAAAGGAATTGAGCGAATTGTGCGTACATTTTGGGTGATATCTTCACCCGTCACCCCATCACCCCTAGTTGCACCCCTTACTAGAATGCCATTTTGATAGGTAAGAGCCAAAGCAGAACCATCAATTTTGAGTTCACAGACATATTCTACCGAGTCTATTTTCGGTACTTGTCGCCGCCAACGCTGATCCCACCCTTGCAACTCATCGATATTAAATGCATTCTCTAGACTGTACAGGGGGATATTATGCCGCACCGAGGTAAACTGCGTTGCTGGCCTCTCACCCACACGCTGAGTCGGACTATCGGGAGTTGCCAATTCTGGATATTGAATTTCCAGTTGTTGCAATTCTCGATATAGCTGATCATAAACTGCATCCTCCATAATTGGAGCATCTAAAACGTAATAAGCGAAGCTTGCTTGTTGCAATAACTGGCGCAGTTCTTCTGTACGTTTTACTTCCGGCTTAATCTGGGTCATTAGACTTATTACAAAATACGTAGCGAATAGAATAGCCTGCATAAGCAGGCTTTGTTTGGGTAGCCGTGACTTATAGTCGTTTGGATTTAGCGATCCCAGTCTTCGACTTCATATAAAAATCGAGTTTTGCCAATCAGTTTACGATTAGCAGAGGTACTTTGGACAAACACAACATACTTTTCTAGGTTACTCGGTTTAATCCGAATCGTTGCATCCATCGGTAGACCTAACATTTCTCGTGCTGCACCTCCTTCAAATAAATCACCCGTTGCCCGATCCATTAAGATAATTTCTTTTTGAGCCTGGATAGTTTCTGTTTTTGTAAATTCGTAGAAACCCCGCCCAACTTTAAAACTCAAACCATTTTCTAATACAAAGGCTTTAATTGAAATATCTTGTTCAACCTCTAAAATCTGGAAACGCCCCGGAGAAACTGCCCGTAAATCAGCCGATTCGTAATAGGATGTTGCTTCCCGGTTCATCATGGTGTTAAATATTTTATTTAACCCACGGCTCATACGTCCTTGATCAATTACTTCTTGTTCATAAGCTTGTAGCTGATCGTTAGAAGATTGTTGGTAGCAAACTGCTAAAAATAAATCACTAATATACGAAAACTGATCTAAGTTGATATGAAAACCGCCCGACTTTTCTGCAAGTTCTTGATAAAAAGGAGTGGCATGAGGGCGATTGAGTGCTTGAACTCCGTAAACTGTAATTTCTGCCTCAGCTAATTTATCTAACTCTTTGCGCCAATTCAGTTTTTTAGGATTGTGTGCTGGAGGATGGGGAATATCATCGCCAATCAAAACCAGTGATTTTGTTGCTGACTTTGACCAAGATAAAGATTGGGATTCATGTAATACCAATTCGTAACATTCTGGTGCATCTCCGCCACCAGTAGGTTCGACATTTTGCACAAAATCACAGATAGCATCAACATCACCGGATATATTAAATATTTTGGTGACATAAGTTGAGCCTTCGTCGCAGTAGTCACCATGAGCAATAATCCCAATTTTAATTAAGGGAATTTCGTCTATCAGTCTGGTAACGGTATTTTTGATTTTTCGCCGTACTTGAGTAAGGCAAGGGTACATACTCCCAGTTGTATCAAAACTGAAAACAATCTCAATGTTATTACTTGTCATATACCCACCTAAATTAATATTTAATTTTTAACTTACAAAATTACAAATGGCACGCAATCATGGTTAAAAATTTAATACGTAATTCTTCAATTATCATTGCTCACCGTCGAATTACCCCCCTTAATCCCCCCTTATAAAGGTGGGAAAAAGAAATCTAGTTCCCTCCCCTTATAAAGGGGAGGGTTAGGGTGGGGTAAAACCTTGTTATTGCACCAAAATCTGACGGCTTAAAATACTCATGACTTCATCTGGATTACCTATTGGTAGTAGGGTACTCCAATCACCAACGTTGGCATAACCAAGAATTTGCAACAAGTGAATTGTGCTGGTAACGGCTTTTGGTGAACCAATTAATAAATGTTTAATCGGTTCTCTTTTTGGTAATGGCTTTTGGTCAGATATATTCAATAGGGGCGCATTGTTGCCTTGGGTAGGTAAATACTGCTTTTGTTGTGATTTGGCGAACTTTTTTTCTTGTGTCATCATCATAGTTGACTCCAATTGTAGGGGTTAAATGAAAGGCGATCGCCCTCGGCCAAGAGTCTGCGATCGCCTTTCTTATTTGAATATATAGTATTATTTTATACCTATTAATAGTAATTTAAGTATTTTTACATAGAATTAGGCGTGAAGATGTCATTAGTCATTTGTCTTTTGTAATCACAACTGACCAAGGACGACCATAACAAAAATTTTCACAACTCAAATAAGATTGCTATAAGTTCCCAATACGGTTCGGATAAGGTTTTTTGATGACACACCCTAGATCCAAAGACGCGATAAATCGCCGTCTTTACAAGAATCAGCCCTTTGTAGAGACGGCGATTTATCGCGTCTCTTGCCTTAACCGAACCGTATTGTTGTATAAGTTCCTATATTGAATTCGGGTAGCCGTTTATTGAATTCGGGTAGTCGTTTATTGAATTTGGGTAGCCGTTTATTGAATTCGGGTAGTCGTTTATTGAATTTGGGTAGCCGTTTATTGAATTCGGGTAGTCGTTTATTGAATTCGGGTAGTCGTTTATTGAATTCGGGTAGTCGTTTATTGAATTCGGGTAGTCGTTTATTGAATTCGGGCAGCCGTTTATTGAATTCGGGCAACCTACAAGAATTTACGCAAAAGCATTTTAAATATTTGTAGTAAATAAGTCAATTTGTACTGAATTATGCGGGTGTCAAATAACCCTAATTCTGTTTATCCTAGTGCTGTACAGTCTAGGGTAGAAGTCAGTTTTTATCCTGGCGCATTATTAATAACAGAAAGGTGATTTATGTCACGTCTAAAACGCGGGTCTAAAGTAATTGATAGAGCGCAGCGTCGGATTGCGGCTTTGAAATCGATCAGTCCCAGCTTAGACTTAGGGAATGGGGTAACAATTGACGCCTTTGCAACCCTTATCAAAACAACACAAGACAAGTTGGAAGCTTATAACTCAAGCCTTTCCACCGTGGATATGACTCAGGAAGCCTTAGAAGTTACCGAAAAGTCGCTGATGGAACTAACAGAACACATGTTACTCAGTGTAGCTGCAAAGTATGGCAAAAATAGCGATGAGTACAAAATGGCGGGGGGCGTTCGTCGAAGCGATCGCAAGCGTCCGGTGCGTCAACCTAAACAAGGGTCTGTTGTTTGATAAACAGGACTTATGCGGTGATACTGCGTAAGTCCTGCTATAAACAGCCTCTTACTCAGCCAAGAAGTTATAATATCAGTCAAACTTACTTAATGGACTTTGGGTAATAATGCCAAATCCTAACGTAGCAAGTTTACTAGAACAAGGACACAACCAACTGGATCGGGGAGAGTACCAAGCAGCTTTACAGATTTTTCAGCAAGCTGCTGTACTAGAACCGCAAAACCCCAAAGTAAGTTATGGGTTGGGTCTAACTTGTTATCGTCTGGAACAATACCACGAGTCTATTGAATACCTGAACAAAGCTTTGAGAATTAAGCCAAACTACATTTTGGCGCTAGTATGGCGAGGATTGGCTTGCCAAAAAATTGACCAAGCGCAGCAAGCACAAGCAGATTTTGATCGAGCGATCGCACTTACCCCCCAAGATTCAGAAGACTGGCAAGGTAGAGGAATTGCATTAAATGAACTACAACGCTATGAGAAAAGGAAGTTGTTGCATCTTACGACCAAGCACTGAAAATTAAACCTGGCAATGATAAAGCTTGAAACAACCGGAGGTAGGCAGCGTGAACAGGCTCGCTATGTTGCAATACGGTTCAGTTAAGGTCCAAAGTTGTGTAGATTAAGGGTTGTAATCAACACTGAAAGTCAACTGTAGTGCATCTCAAAAATTTCTCGTTGTTGTCGCAAAAGATACAAAGCCAGGATTTGCTGAAAGCGATAGAGACAGCGATACCTGCAACGGCCCAAAAGACGTATGCAAGTCCTGCAAGTGGGGACGAGTGAATTCCTAAAGGTGGATGTACCTTAGCTTTTTGACGTGTTAAATAATAACTAGATGACGCATCATTCGCTAATGTTTGACGAAGGTAATTTATGTCGTTGACAATGCCTAAAGCTAACCCCCCGGCTGCTGATATAAGTGAACTTGTCCGTGAATTGAGAGCCTCGTGTGGGCTGACTCAAGAGCAATTTGCTGCCAAACTCGGTGTGACATTAGTAACCGTAAACCGTTGGGAGAACGATCGCGCCAAGCCAATGCCCTTAGCCTTGCGACAACTGAACGCTTTGGCGCTCGAAATGAGTCAGTTTGGCAGCGAAGCAGACCGCGAAATAGCTCACCGTTTGCTGACACAGTATTTTCCGAAAAATCTTTAGTTCCGCAATTTTTAATTCTCGAATAAACAGTAGTGTGTGTATTATTCATGACTTCCCCCCCCCGAAAATTCACCTGAAGCTAACACTTCTGAACCCATGAACCTGGAGCATCTCGCTAAAACCGATGCTCCTTTTCCGGTGGTAGGGATCGCTGCTTCTGCCGGGGGACTGGAGGCATTCACAGACCTGATTCGTCACTTGCCGACGGATACAGGCATGGCATTTGTGCTGATTCAACATTTGTCTCCCGACTACGAAAGTCTGCTGTCCGAAATCTTAAGCAGATTTACCGAAATGCCCGTGTGTCAAGTGCAAGACCAGATGGTGGTTGAGCCAAATCAGATTTATGTGATTCCGCCCAACGCTCAGATGACGCTGGTAGACGGCATCTTCAATCTCGCTCCACGCCAGAAAATTCAGGGTCACTATGCACCTGGAGATGTATTTTTTGGCTCCTTAGCAGTGGATCGGGGGAACAAAGCGATCGCAGTCGTTCTATCAGGCATGGATGGAGACGGGTCGCAGGGGGTAAAAGCGGTTAAGGAGGCGGGCGGTGTGACGTTTGCTCAATGTGAAGCAACCGCCAGATTTGATAGGATGCCGAATACCGCTGTTGCGACTGGCAGTGTGGATTTTGTGCTGCCGCCGCCAGCTATTGCCACAGAATTGACAAAACTCAGTCGTAGTCCCTATTTACACCGCTCAGAGGCGATTCAGATCCAGATCGTACAGGAGTCGCCCCAACCCGGCGATGCCCTGGAAACCATTCTTGCGCTGTTGCGAACCACGACTGGCATTGACTTTACGCTTTACAAACCCACGACGATCGCTCGCCGAATGCAGCGTCGGATGCTGTTGTATAAGTTCGAAAGCTTAGAGGATTATGCTCAGTATCTGCAAAAACACCCGGCTGAAGTTCAAGCATTGTATGAAGAGATTCTGATCCATGTCACTAGTTTTTTCCGCGATCCAGAAACCTTTGAGCAGTTAAAAACGCAGGTTCTTCCCACCCTTAGCCAAAACAAAATGGCTAGCACTTCGATACGGATTTGGGTCGCAGGGTGTTCCACGGGGGAAGAAGTTTACTCGATCGCCATTTGCTTATTAGAGTTTTTCAGCGATCGGGCCACGATGCCGCCGATCCAAATTTTTGCCACCGATATCAGCGAAGCGGCGCTCAACAAAGCCAGGGCAGGCTTATACTTAAAAAACCAGCTTGGAGGAGTTTCACCCGATCGGCTCAACCGCTTCTTTGTTCCTATATCCGGGGGGTATCAGATTAGCAGCAACCTCCGGGAACTGTGTGTCTTTGCCCGACACAATTTAGGGGGCGATCCGCCGTTCTCCAACCTTGACCTGATTAGCTGCCGCAACGTGCTGATTTATTTATCAGATGCATTGCAGGAGCGCATCTTGTCCCTCTTTCATTACAGTCTTAAATTAACCGGCTTTTTGATGCTGGGCACTTCCGAAAGCGTCAAGGCTGCCTCAAACTTGTTTACCTCAGTCCACGAATCCGCCAAAATTTACACTCGCAAATTGACCTTGACTCGGACGCTATTTTCATTCACGACCAGTTCTTATCCCGTGGTCATCGGCGAGAGTCAGCAGCGAGTCGTTGAGACCATTACCAATAATTTTGATTTAGCGCGAGAAGTCGATCAACTCATCTTAAATCGCTACGCGCCAGTGTCCGTCGTGGTGAACGACCAAATGCACATTCTCCACCTGCGCGGAGACACCGATCCCTACCTGAAACTGCCTGTCGGAACCACTGACTTAAACCTGCTGATGATGGCACGGGAAGGCTTGGTGATGCCGCTTCGCACTGCCTTTTATCAAGCTCAAACCCAAAACACCTCGGTTCGACAAGAACAAATTCAGCTTGAATTGGGTGAGCGATCAACTTGCCTCAATCTGGAAGTGATTCCCTTCCAACCGACGATCGCCAACGAGCTGTATTTTTTGGTCGTTTTTGAAGCGGTTTCACTTTCAGCCACTCCCTTTACTTCCACTTCAGTTGAACGCCAGGGAGCCGAAGATTTGGAGCGTGAAATCATTCAGTTGCGTCAAGCCCTGTCAGCCTCAACTCAACGAGAGCTTTCAGCACAAGCGCATTTGCAGGCAGTGATTCAGCAACACAACTATCTCAACCAAAGCCTGCGAGTGGCAAACGAAGAAATCTTGTCGAGCAACGAGGAGTTACAAAGCACCAATGAAGAACTCCAAACAGCTAAAGAGGAGATTCAAGCAACGAACGAGGAACTCACCACCACCAACGAAGAACTCCGGAACCGCAATCTGCAACAAAACCGAGACAATAGCGACCTGAACAACTTTATTGACAGCCTCAGCGTACCGATCTTGATGCTGACGAATGATTTGAGAATTCGCCGCTTCACCCCCACTGCCCAGCGCCTGTTTAACTTCATTTCCACCGATGTCGGACGTCCGTTTAACGACTTCCGCACCGATTTTGACGTTTCTCACCTAGAATTGATGACGTTAGAGGTGCTGGAGACACTCAACACCAGAGAACAAGAAATTCAAACACAATCTGGCTATTGGTATTCCCTGCGAATTCGTCCCTATCGCACAACCGAAAACCAAATTGACGGGGTGACGATGGTGTTTCTCGATATCGACGCGCTTAAACGCCATGCAGCGATCTTAGAGGCGGAGCGGAACTACGCAGAAGCGATCGTCGAGACGGTGCAAACCCCTTTAGTGGTGCTGGATGCCGAGCTACGAGTGAAGACGGTCAATCGAGCGTTCTACGATATGTTTCAGGTTTCTGAATCTGAAATCAAGCAATCTTTGTGGTTTGAGCTAGGCAATGGACAGTGGAATATTCCCCAACTGCGATCGCTTCTGGAAGAGGTTTCGATCGACGATCGGCAGGTTCAGAACTTTGAGGTAGATCATTATTTTGAGCAGATTGGGCACAAAACGATGCTGCTCAATGCCTGCAAGCTGCGACGAGAGGACAACGCTGACATGATTTTGCTGGCGATCGCAGACATCACCGAGCGGAAGCAATTTGAAGTGGAGCAGGCAGCCCGTCAGATAGCGGAAGATGCCAACCGAATCAAAGATGAATTTCTCTCAAACCTCTCGCATGAACTCCGCAATCCCCTCAACGCCATGCTGGGTTGGGCACAGATGCTCCGCGCCCGTACCCTGAATGAAGCAACTGCCGCTCGCGCTTTAGAAGTGATTGAGCGGAGTGCCAGAGCGCAATCCCAGCTCGTTGAAGATATTTTAGATACCTCTCGGATTGTCAGCGGCAAGCTCAATCTCCGCACCCACTTGCTCGATCTGCGCCTTGTGGTGGAAGCTGCGATCCAGACCGCTCAGTTATCCGCCGAAGCCAAAACCATTCAAATCGTGACTCAGTTGAGTTCTCAAACCATCGTCGGGGATGCCGATCGCTTGCAACAAGTTTTCTGGAATTTGTTGTCAAACGCCATTAAGTTCACTCCACCGAATGGACGCATTGAGATTACGCTGGAGGCTGTCCAAGGGCAGGCTCAAATTCAAGTGACCGACACTGGAGAGGGCATTTCAGCCGATTTGTTGCCCTATATTTTTGATCGCTTCCGTCAAGGCGATTCCAGCACCACGAAAGCGAAGGCAGGTCTAGGTCTGGGACTCTCGATTGTGCGCTATATTGTTGAACTGCATGGCGGCACAGTGCAAGCAGCCAGCCCAGGTGAAGGACAAGGAACAACGCTTACCGTCAGGTTGCCCCTGCGCGAGCCACCCCCAGAGCCTACACCGTCCGGGGATCTAGAGCCGACGGCATTCGATCGTTCAAACGATCTGGGTCTTTCTTTAGCAGGCTTGCAGATTTTGGCGGTTGATGATGAAGTCGATACCCGTGAGCTACTTGAGTTTGTGTTGGAACAGTACGGGGCTGAGGTGCGGGTCGTGGCATCGGCCAGAGAAGCCCTATCCGCGCTCAAAGAAGATCCCCATCGGTTCAACGTGCTGATTTTCGATATTGGAATGCCAGAAGCAGACGGCTACTGGTTGATTCGGCACGTGCGTTCGTTGAGTGGAAGGGAAGTTCCAGCCATCGCGCTGACCGCTTATGTGAGTGAGGAAGAACGACAACGGGCGATCGCTGCCGGATTCCAACGCCATATTGCCAAACCTGTAGAGCCAGAGGAATTAGTCAGAGCAATCCTATCACTCCCCACGTCTTCCACCGAAGAAACTGGCTAAGATCGGTGTTGTTTCGCTTTTATTTTCAACCGTTTAGCTCCTCTTAATTTCTGATCCCACCCTAGCCTGGCCCATCCCCTGAACGAGTTTTACGTAATAACCCCAGAGTTGTGAAAAAACCTGTATCAAAGTTTCGTTCTAAAAACCCAACACACAGAGGTACTGGACAACCAGTTGAAGCTCTTAAATTTTATATCACTAATCAGTCTTTCAGCCTTAACTGAACCGTATTGCGCTATGTTGGTTGTCGCAAGAACTTGTTTGACCTTCGTCGTACCGCCGTTGTTCATAACCTTGCATTCATGTCCAAAATTTTTACTAACCCTACTCAGGTTACTTCTGTTTCTGTCTGATTAATGAATCGGTGTTCTATAGGACTCATATCTCATTTTTGAACAATATTTCAGATAAAACCCTGATAAAACGGGCTTTTCAGTCTCAGTATGTTTTCAAAAATCAAATCGGAGTTTTATAGTACCGCAACTAAAATAAGTTATCTGAATGCAAAAACCGGACGCACCTTTAGAGGATGTTTTAAAAGTCGCGGAAGGTATAATTTTGCTGTTCTTTTTAGCTTAGGTGTTGATGGCGGATTTAGCGACTACCCAGATACGGCAGCTTACCACCCTACTGTTCGGTGATAACTTATTAGGGGAATAGAAAATTACGGAAAAGTAAGATGCTTTTACTTAAGTGGAAATCCTGTATAACAGCAATAACCTTAACCGCAATCAGTCTTACTGCATCTAAGTCTGCATTGGCGGTATCTCTATACTCAGTTACTGACTTAGGAAGTCTTACAAAAGAAGCCTTCAGTTACGCTACAGACATCAATGACTCAGGTGAGGTAGCCATTAATTCTTTGGGGGGTTCTTTTTTTTACAGCAATGGTTCACTTCAAGAAATTAGTCCCCTGCCTGGGGATAGTGGACTTGGAGTAAGTGGTATCAATAACTTGGGGGAAGTAGTTGGTAATTCGGTTGGTAATAATAACTTTACTGGAAATAACCCTTTCGTATATAGCAATGGCATCACCCAACCCCTCCCTATCCAAGACGCTATTCCTTATGCCATTAACGATCGCACCCAAGTAGTAGGGGGAGCAGTTGAACTTGGCCCCTTTTTATACAGTGATGGTATAGCAACCAGTATAGGAACTCCTGGTACTGTTGCCTACGGTTTAAATAACTTGGGACAAGTAGTAGGCATTCTCAATTCAAACACAGCTTTTCTCTACGAAAACGGCCAAACTACTAACTTGGGAACTTTGCCAGGTGACAGGTACAGCCAAGCAAATGATATTAATGACTTAGGACAAGTAGTTGGTACTTCAGGACTCACTGGAGTAGATGATGGTCGTGCTTTTATTTACAGTTCCAGTACGGAACTCCAAGGCCTCGGTAGGTTAAGTCCTCCAGATTCGTTCAGTCTTGCTACGGGGATCAATAATTTAGGTCAAGTAGTCGGATTTTCTGGCACTAACAATAACTTTTTTGCACCAGATGGCAATGGTTTGCGGGCTTTTCTTTATAGTGATAACACTCTGTACGACTTAAATGACTTGATTGCTCCTGGTTCAAACGCTGGCTTTACCTTGACGGCAGCATCTGCCATTGATAATAATGGACAAATTGTCGGTCGTGGTGCAGTTAATGGTGAATTACGCGCCTTCCTCTTGACGCCAACCTCATCTATCTCTGTACCTGAACCAACTTCAGGCGTTCCTATTTTGTCGTTCGGTGCTGTTGTAACTTTATTTGCAGCACTCAAGCGCAAACGTAACTCTAGGAGTGCAGCTATACAACAAAAGCTTCAAGTAAATAAAGCTATTACTTGAAAATACGGACTTATTTAATCTGTATTTACTAATTTAGGGTACGTTAGTACACAATCACTAACGCACCCTACGAGATTAAAGTTCCGTTATTTAGTGTTTTTTGAACGCTTGCTTATTCAGACCTACAGAAACCTCCAGGTACTCTGGAGTTTCTTTTTGGAGAAGCAAGCGCACCTATGCAGATTTAATGACTTTATCATGTTTAAGGATATTGCTAAATATATACATAGGCAGTTGACATTTATAAAAATTTGCTGGTTCCTAGAGATAGCACCGATAAGTTGTTCTCAATTTTCACAAGCTAGTCATAACCTGAGCCAATTGATTAGATAAATCAACTACAGAATCCTGGCATTTGTTAAATAAAACCCCAGCTAGAAAATAATAATCGCCAGAATAAAATGCCATGTTGTTTTTTCGGAGTTCTTCTATGTGGTTTTTTACCTTAGGATCAGAGCTATAGTAGCCGAACTGTAAAGGTAATACCATGAAATTTTGAACACAATATCCATTTTCTTTTGCTAGGTTCAGCGTACTTGTTGGATTAGAAAAACTAGATATTAAAACCAACACATTTTCGTAACCTAACGACAAAAGATCGTTGGTAACTGTGGCTCCATCCACGCCCCCAAATAAGAGTGGCATATAAATATCATTATCTGGAGCAGGGAGATACGGCGGATTGGCTACAAGATACTCGGCATCTGGTTGAGAAGAATTAAACAAAGATGAATTATGAATTATATATTTATTAGTGAGATTATATTCATCGATAGTTGAATTTGCAACTTTCCATGCAGAGGTATTTAATTCAAATCCCTGGATTACGCCATCAAAGTTGTTTCTTAATAATGAATTAATTACAGGACTGCCATCTCCTGAGCCAAACTCCACAATAGATTCATAATTTTTACAATTTCTGAGAACAAAATTTTCTAAACAGTTTGAGTAAAAATTAGATTCTTCAGGACAAAAAAAGATATCTTTCATTTGACTGCACTTCAATGTGTAAGGTATAATCAATGTAATAAGAGGTTATTTAATATCTTAAATATCAAGTAAATAAATAACCCTTCCTTTAGTAAAGAAGCCCTTACTAAATAAATTGGATTGTAGATAGATTAGCAATACAATGATTTAGAAATGTGAAATTATAAACGTCAGAAAGAATCTGGCATTTTTTAATTTCTAATTGTTTTAGATTTCTTAGATCAGCCAGCCAGCTTGTTCTGCTTTACGTATTGATCGCACAACAGCACCACCTGCGCGATCACTCATGAATTTCTGCTGGTCGTACCCAAGGACTAATTCCCATGCATCATTGAGATATCGCTCTGCTAATGGCAAAGCTACATCATCTAACATCCAACGTCCGTGGCGTTCATCTTCCCTGATGTGTAGTTCCCAGTAACCCACCGCTACTTCTGAGAGTCCCAGTCGTTGCGCCGCCATCATATAATTTTTGTAAACCGCAGGGCCAGCCACTTCAAAATAGGTCAAACCGCCGCTATAACGCAAGAAATAGCGTTTGCGTTCAGTTACCAAAAAATTATGATTAGTAGAAGCCAAAACTTCCCAAGGTACTAAATCGAAATATGCCTCCGGTTCAGTGTTCATTCCAAACTCAGCAAGCATTTGAGCAAAAAATGTAGAGTGCTTGCGAGATAAACGACCATTACCGTATTCTTCTATTAACACTCGCATCAGCGTACACTGGACTTCATTAGCAACACCGCCTAGAATGCGGGAAAGATGACTAGCTTCAACCAAGCCATCAAAGGAGCCGATCGCTAGCAGATGACGGTAACCAGCTTCAGTCATTTCCTCACGAATGTAGCGGCTACTCTCCGACAAAAGCGGATCTAAATCGGCAGATGTGCGCTCAATTAGCGCTTGTTTTACATCCAATTGTTGTAGTGCAGCCACATCTTCTAGTTGTGCCAGTTCCCACTTTTGCCAAGCAGCTTCAATTTGGTCACGACATGAGCACAAGTAAAGCGATCGCTCATTCGTATAGTGCCGCAAATCGTCGTACCAAAACAGCTTTAGCCGATTAATCCGATAAAGTATCCGTTGGAGAAAACGGTGAGCCTGTTCATCAAAGCGATCGTTTTTATAGGCGGCGCGAATTGCCCTTGAGAGCGCCTGTTCAAACTCACTAGCTATTGCAGGTTTTACATCTAGTTGATGATCCAAATCCTCCATTGCTAGCAGTTCTATAAATTGCTCCTCAGCACGGTCGTACTTGGTAATCGTTCCCTCTTCTGTTTGCATGCTGTTTTTCGCAGCCCCAGCGTTAGGAAATATAACTAAATTACTTTGCATGGAATCTTCGGTAGCTTTGGAAAAGTGAGAAATTAGTTTCTCTCTAGTACTTAACTTCCCACACGAGTAGCTTTCTGTACCTCTTTCTTTGGTTATAAAGAAAAATTAAGTCTAGAGGAACAAAGGAAAGAGGCAGAGGGGCAGGGTGCGGGGTGCAGAGGGGAAAACTCTTCTCCCCTGCTCCCTGCTCCCTGCTCCCTTGCTTCTTCTCCTGCTCCCCCTGCCCCCCACTCCCTACGGCGCTTTCTTCTGTTCCTCGATTGCCTTGCTTGGCGGAATCTCCTCAAGAGGAATCAGTGCTTCGATCACCGACTTTACAATTGGGGCGGCAACAGTAGAACCATAGGCACTTTCTCCTTTTGGCTCATCCACCAGTGCAAACACTACATACCGAGGAGATTCCACTGGCAAAATGGCCACGAAGCTGGTCATTCTAGCACCCTTGATATAGCCACCATTAGGACTAGCTTTTTGGGCTGTACCAGTTTTACCAGCAATACGATATCCGGGAATTTGTGACGGCTTCCCACTGCCTTCATCAACAACAGTTTCCATCATTTCCACAACCTTTTGGGCTGTTGCGGCTGAAAAAATTTGGCGTGGGATGGTGCGAGTGGGTGAATCATGCATTTGCCCTTTAGTATCAATCAACCCCTGCACCACATGAGGTGTGACCAACTTACCGCCATTAGCTAAAGCACCGTGCATTTGCACTAGCTGTAACGGTGTCATAGAAAAGCCTTGTCCAAAGGAAGTAGTAGCTGGTTCAATTGGTGAAGCGATAAATTCTTCTTGACTTTTGAGCCGTCCACCAACTTCAAAAGGTAAATCTGTATCAACTTTTTGTCCTAACCCTAAGCGTTCTAGCCAGTTGTAGTAGATTGAAGGCTTTAAGCGTTGGATAATTTGCACCATGCCAATGTTGCTGGAATATTGCAAAATCTGAGCGATGCTGATTCGCCCATAACCATTATTCATCGCATTTTTGATGGTGTAATTAGCTACTCGAACAGAACCGGAGTCATTAAACATATCATCTGGTTTAATGACGCCATTTTCTAGAGCGATCGCCACATTCAAAGGCTTAAAAGTTGATCCTGGTTCATAAAGATCCGCCACCGTCCAGTTTTTAAATAGCGAGATATTAGCTTTAGCATATTCATTAGGGTTATAGGTAGGCTGAGAAACGAGGGCGAGTAAAGAACCATCCAACGCATCCATGACAATTACCGCCCCACGTTTAGCGTCAAACTTTTCCATCTGTTGTTTGAGCGCAACGCGGGCAATTCGTTGCAGACGGCTATCAATAGTGAGTTTTAATCGCAAATCATCAAAATGCAAAAAACCTTCGGGCGCATGATTCGGCATCAGCGCCCCAGTACCATCGCGACTGAGCCGCACTGTTTGCACAGGACGTTCTAGTAACTTCTCTTGAGAGTATTCCACCCCTGCTTGACCACGACGGTCAAGATTCACATAGCCCACCACATCAGAAACCAAATCGTCTGGCGGATAAAATCGGGAGTATTTTTGAATTAACTCCAAGCCATTTAAGCGCAAAGCAGTCACGCGATCAATAATTTCTTCGGGCAGAGCTGGGTCAAGTATAATTCCGCTTTTTTTGCTTTGAAAAGTTTTCACCAAGTCAGCAGTATCTTTTGCCAATATTGGGGCAAGTCGCTCTGCTATCTCTTCATTAGATTTCTCAAACAGCTTGGGATGAGCATACAAAATATATACTGGACGGTCAATTGCCAACAGATTACTATTGCGATCTACCACCGGGCGACGGGGCATAAAAGGTCGCAAATTCACCATTTGCTGGTTTCGTGCCTGCTGCGTTAACTTTGGCCCCTTGACAATTTGTAGGTTATACAAATTGACACCCAACCCTAACCCTGCTGCCATTAATAGACCCCATACTACAAAGAGTCGGGATTTGGTGTTGGATGTTTGGTCTTGGATACTAGAGGCAAGTCTCCCCAAAAACCCTCGTTTAGAACCCTTTTGTCGCCTGGTGAATGCTGAATTCCGAAACTTTCTGAATTTTGTTCTGCTTGGTGATTTTTGCATTGCCTTACTCAGTAGCAAATTGCTTTTCGGAATCAAAAATTAGTTACTCTCAACTCCTAACCTTAATATCCCAATGGCGAGAGTGTTTGCTCTTGCGTTTGAGAATTTGGCGTTGTGTTAGACGATGCTGGCTTAGGATTATGAGATGCAGGAGGCAAGAAAATCATCCCTTGAGGAGTCGGCGATACCAGCCCTGTTGTTGATTGTTCTGCTTCCTCAGCCATTTTATTTGTCAGTGTTGCGTTGGTTGTCGTTAACAGCCGCTCATGACGTTGGAGTTTTTGCAGTCTGCTATATGACTTACTCCAAAGCTCTTGAGAATATACCGTCCAGCCGTAAACAGCAAGTGTCGATGCTACTAACAAGAACGCCAAAACTGTCGAATAACGATGAAAGGTGTACAAGCGTAGCAACCATAAAGGTGCCGCTCCAGAATTAGGCATTATGGGAAGGCGAAGAAAACCTACCCTTGGAGTTTTCTGGTTTCTACTCGACTGCTCATTGAGATTTAGCAGTTGTTGTCTACCCAACTCTTTCACCTGTTTGGGTATAACTGCCTCATTTGTGGGAGAAACCGCTAGATTTTTCGAGGAACGCTGTCGTCTTTGAGAGGATACTGGTGCAGCTTGGGCAGTTGGTGTAGGAGAGCTTTGTGCTGTTGATTCGGTACGCGCAGAGGGTCGCCTCCCTAAAGAAAGGATAGAATCTCGCCGGAACCAAGTACCCTTTTTAGAAACAGGAGATTTACGAGCAATTACCATAATTTTTTTTAGATTGGAAATACTGTACTTTAGATTGATTGTCTTAATTGCCTGTTTTTGCTTAGGTTAAAATTCCCTTTTGTGCAACAAGTACACATCAACAGACTACACCCTTTTAAATGTGCTAATAGGTAGCTATAGCAATGTTTGCATCCTCTAGATATTGCAATCTTGCAATTAGCGATTAGCAACTGGACGGATTGCCTTTTAGATATTGCACCTAAAGTATGGCAATGCAGGGTAGCAAGGTGCAATACTTCAGAAAAAAATAAAATTTTTTGCTATGATAGCTTGGTTTGCTAGAAAATTCGGTAATTTCCGTTTTCCTCTCAAGTTAAGAGAAACTAATCAGATGGCTGTATGATGCCTAATCCGAAAAAGAATACCCCAAAAGATTGTTTTTTTTAGTATGTAATCTCCCAATATTAAAAAAAAGCAATAAATACGGTATCGTATTCAACAGGTGAAAAATTGTTCTAGCCACAATTGGTGAAAGAGGAGTTATGAAAACAAAAATCTTTGGTTTGGCTGTAATGTTAAGTCTGGCTACAGTTCTCGGAGCCTGTGAAGGCGGTGGTGGCGGTACTGGTACTACTACTCCAGGTGGTACTACAGGTGAACCAACTGATGCACCTGCTGCAACTCCGGCAGTTACTCCGGCAGTTACTCCCGCAGCTACTCCTAAATAAGGCATCAATCAGTGTATCAGGAACTGGAGTTGGCTCAAATATCAGCTAAGTAGGGCAGCAAGTAAAGGACACTGGTTATGAGGGTTACCTCTTCAACCATGTGTCCACCTGAAATTCTCGGCTGACCGAACCTTGTTTCACATCAAAAGGATTTGAGTTCTGTAAATCTAAGCCATCTTGTGGGCAAAGTACTTCTCTGATTTAGTATTTGAAATGGCTTAGACTCCTTAGTTTTGATAGGGCAAAACAATTCATCGCGATCGCTGGCAATTGCTCAAGAGCATTCCCTGTAGTCTATTCTGTATTAGGAGAGACTTGGTGATGTCTGTTGATGTTGCCAGATTTTTATTGGAAAAATTTATAAGTTTGGCAATTGGGCATGGGGAGAGTTAAAGCCAGAAAAACAGCAAAATTACTGTGCTTAATTGTAATTATTGCAACTTTTGTTGTATTAAATGCTTATTGGGAATCAGCAGTAATAGCATTACCACCACCAGAGGATACACCAGAAGAAATATTACGCACTAAGATTATCATAGAAGCGCGATCGCCTGTTGATGGAAGTTTCCTAACAGCTGCCGAATATATTGAGTTACAAGCGCAGCTCCAACTTGCCCCGCCCCCAAAACTAGACCCCAAAATTCGGGATCAGGTTTTCTTGCTTCGTATACGTAAAACCTTACTTCAGTTTTTCCCATTTTTAAATTTTTAATAAATTACTTAAAGGTCAAAACTTAAAAGCTTTCCCCATGCTCAATACTTCTCTACCAAAGGCTGCGCCCAAGCGTACTCTTAGGTCGAAGCAAGCTACGCGTAGCCTCTCTAAGAGTTGCTATGCCGCAGGCTTTACGACTTACCTGGACTTCTCTACGAGACGCTACGCGAACGCTCGGCACAACTCGCTCAGTACACGTGTCCAATGCCCAATGTCCCATTCTGATGTAGGATAACGGTGGCGACAAAATTGCAAATAAATGTAAAGAATATATATAGATATTAAAAAAGTAGATTTAGTCAATCACGTTATTACACTTAGGTAGCTTCATGTCCATAACCACGATCGCCCCTGAGCAGGTTAACAGCATCGTTTGGAATCAGCATAACGATCCCTTTGAAATATTAGGTTCTCATCCCATAGAACAAGACGGCAAAACTGTCTGGGTTGTGCGAGCCTACTTACCAAATGCAAGTGCAGTATGGGTGGTTCTTGCTGAACAACGGAAGGAATATCCGATGAAAACAGTGCATAATCCTCACTTTTTTGAATGCACGATTGACATTCCAGAACTGGCAAACTACCAGTTACGAATTAAAGAAGGGGAACATGAGCGTGTCACATACGACCCTTATGCTTTCCGTTCTCCCAACTTGACAGACTTTGACTTGCATTTGTTTAGTGAAGGCAACCATCACCGGATATATGAAAAACTGGGAGCGCACCCCACGGAAATAAACGGCGTTAAGGGCGTTTATTTTGCTGTTTGGGCACCCAACGCCCGCAATGTTTCATTGCTGGGAGATTTTAACCTTTGGGATGGACGCAAACACCAGATGCGTAAAGGCCCCACCGGAGTTTGGGAATTGTTTATTCCTGAAATCGGGGTGGGAGAGCATTATAAATATGAAATCAAAAATTTTGAGGGACACATTTACGAAAAATCTGATCCCTACGGTTTCCAGCAGGAACCCCGCCCGAAAACGGCATCTATTGTCACTGATTTAGATGCTTATAATTGGCATGACGAAGGCTGGATGGAAAAGCGGCGTCATACTGACCCGCTCACCCAACCAGTCTCAGTTTATGAAGTGCATTTAGGATCTTGGTTACACGCTTCGAGTGCAGAACCCGCTAAACTCCCCAATGGTGAAACTCAATCGGTAGTTGTCGTTTCTGAACTTAAGCCGGGCGCACGCTTCCTTACTTACCGGGAACTAGCAGACCGACTCATTCCCTATGTCAAAGAATTAGGATACACCCATTTAGAATTACTGCCCATTGCGGAGCATCCCTTTGATGGTTCTTGGGGTTATCAAGTAACCGGGTACTATGCCCCCACCTCCCGTTTTGGCAGCCCCGAAGATTTCATGTATTTTGTTGACAAATGTCACCAAAATGATATAGGGGTAATTGTAGATTGGGTTCCCGGTCACTTTCCCAAAGATGGACATGGTTTAGCTTTCTTTGATGGTAGCCACCTATACGAACACGCTGACCCTCGCAAGGGCGAACACAAAGAATGGGGTACTTTGGTGTTCAACTATGGCCGTCATGAAGTTAGTAATTTCCTAGCAGCAAATGCCCTCTTCTGGTTTGACAAGTATCACATTGACGGGATTCGTGTCGATGCTGTTGCCTCGATGCTGTATAACGATTATTGCCGCGAACCAGGAGAGTGGCTGCCCAACCAGTACGGTGGTAGAGAAAACCTAGAAGCAGCAGATTTTCTGCGTCAGGTAAATCACGTTATCTTTAGCTATTTCCCCGGTATTCTCTCAATTGCTGAAGAATCCACTTCTTGGCCGATGGTATCTTGGCCCACCTACACAGGCGGACTAGGCTTTAACTTGAAGTGGGATATGGGCTGGATGCACGATATGCTGGATTACTTCAGCATGGACCCTTGGTTCCGCCAGTTCCACCAAAATAATATCACCTTTAGTATGTGGTATAACCACAGCGAGAACTTCATGTTGGCTTTGTCCCACGATGAAGTGGTGCATGGTAAGAGCAATATCATCGGTAAAATGCCAGGGGATACATGGCAGAAGTTAGCTAATATCCGTTGTTTATTTAGCTATATGTTTGCTCACCCAGGTAAGAAAACCATGTTTATGAGCATGGAATTTGGGCAATGGAGTGAGTGGAATGCTTGGGCTGATTTGGAGTGGCATTTATTACAGCATGAAGCCCACCAACAGTTAAAAACGTTTTTCCGGGAATTGAACCATCTCTACCGTTCTGAGCCAGTTTTGTACACTCAGGATTTTGCTGAACCGGGGTTTGAGTGGATTGACTGTAGCGACAACCGCCATAGTGTAGTTTCCTTCATTCGTCGCGATCGCGATTCTGATGATTTTGCGATCGTCGTTTGTAATTTTACACCACAACCTCATTCTCACTACCGCATCGGTGTACCCCAAAAGGGATTTTATACCGAGTTGTTTAACAGTGATGCGCGTCAGTATGGCGGCAGCAATATGGGCAATTTAGGCGGTAAGTGGACGGATGATTGGTCTTTGCACAGTCGTCCCTATTCACTAGATTTGTGTTTACCACCTTTGGGTGTGTTAATTCTCAAGTTGGATAAGAAGAAGACGGCTGAGGCATTGCAATAAAAATTAAGGGTGGGCGTCTAGCCCGCCCATAGCCAAGGGCAGACAAGATTTACACTGCACCCCACAAGATTAGATAATTTATCTGTTGGTAATTTCCAAAGGCTCATTAATGAGTATTAAAGGTAGATGAACCTAGCTCAAAGACTTGTTTACGAGTATTAATTTACGCTGAGTGTGGTTGCTAGTATGATAATTCTGGATAAATTCCTCAATGTCAAAGCTGGGTGGGAGAATTTCACGGTTAGACTGAGCAGCGTTGACGCTATTAGCAACAAAAGCTAGGCTTTTATCGCCCATTTTGAATAACTTGCGGCGTTCATGTGCAGTTAAAGCAATGCGTAAGTCCTGTTTTTGTTCAATGATTTGTAGCGCTGCTTTAATTTCTTGGATATCTTTTGGCGAAAGAGTGCCTGTAATATTTTGATAAGCCATCGTATAATTACCTGGGGATGCTAGGGATTAAGTAGCAATATTTGCCAAGTATAAGATTCCCAAAGTAAATGCGATGTCAACGACGGGTGTAGCTGCGGCACATCTTCTGAGAAGATTATCGAACAGATTATGCTGTTGGTTAAACCAACAAACTATAACTTAGGATTATTTGGGTAGATGTTGCGCCAATACAGTTCGGCTAAGATCCCCCCGCCTGTGGCGACCCCCTTAAAAAGCAGGGCTGTTTCATTCCACAAGGGCAAGAAGTTTGTCAATATCATGAGAGAGAAATCTTTGAGCAATTGTGATAGAAGTATGACCATTTCGACGCAGTATGTTGAGAGCGTTAGCGAAGCTTACCGAAGGTATCGCTCTCAAGATGGAAAGATTTGCAGGAGCATTGGCCATACGGATCGTTGAATTATCTTCTTTGAACACAACATCCTTCACCCAATGGAGGCAATTTTCAATACCCCAATGACCGCGAATACCGAGAGCAAATTCCTTCGCCGGGCAAATCAAACTGCTAATATAACAGACAATTTCATAAATCTTGCAATATAAAGTGGTGAAACTCAGCATCTCGCAATCGTTGCGGTTTGTAGCCAATCACGCGAGAAGTGACAATAACCTGCACATCACGATATTCATTAGTGAAGCGATGAATATCAGTAATTATATCTTCTCGTTGAGCAGGATCAAATACCTCATCCAAACCATCGAACATCACCAAAGCCCTACCACTCTTTAGCTGTTCGTGCAGTTGATGTTGGTTGAGGTGAGAAATCGCACCACTACATTTATGAAAAAATTCGAGAAAATTATGACACTCTTTATCCTCGCGCCGCCGCATATAAGTGCGTGCGTAACTCAATCAGCACAGGAACCGATAGAGATAAAGAATTATTCAGAGGACTTCTAGCCCAATTTAATGCCAAGTATTTTAATAAGGTAGATTTCCTTGAACCAGGATCGCCCAGAATCACGATATATTTATTAGTCTGCTGCTCATTTACAATATCCACTACACAACGTTTCGGTTGTTCTAAATAAACTCGTTTGTAGCGTTCTAATTCTTCTAACTCAACTTCTGCTTCCAGTTCGTTGGTTTCTCGCAATCTTCGGAGATGTTCTTTCGGCAGTTCGTGAATTCGGGGAATAACTTGGTGAATTTCCCGGACATTTTGTGCTATGAATATATCCCAGACTTTGAGTTTATCTCGATAATCATAGGCTTGTATCTAAACTGTCTAAATTAAGATTGCTATAGGTTTCTTTAATAGCTTCTTGGTATCTTTCCAAATCATAATCAGGAATAATGCCGGCTATCTCTGTTGTATTGTTCTGGATTTTGTCTAAATTTCGGGAATCCAGAATCTCTCGCAGTTCAGGAGCTCCTATAATAATCTCTTTAACCTTTTGCAGATATTTCTTGGCAATCCGTTTCCAGTTAAAATCATCCGGTAACGGGTATGAAGCATTAAGTTCATACCAAATTGTTTCTAATTTCTTGGTATCTATAGCTTGAGAGTCATCTTTAAAAGCAGTTCCCAAAATTCCTTTGACTTCTGGATGCTTCAGAAACTTTTTTAGCGGCTGCTCATACTTTTTAATTTCATCTTCAGCAAGTTCACTATCATTTAAATCCAGCTGCATGAGTTGCAAAAATTCTGTTACAGCCATGACAACAGCTTTCTCCAGGGGTTCTCGCTTAAAAGGCGCAGTTACAGCATTATTAAAGATATATTTGAAAAAATCTTTAGCGTAGTCCTTGATTAAATCCTTGACAAATTCTTCACTGATAATAGTTTTGACAAGGAATCCAACCGCTTTTTGACCTATCCAAAGAGTGAACCACTCAACTATCATACTCACGCCTGCTAAGTGCTTGACTACGAGTATATACACCAGTCTGAGAAATCTTTCCAGATTTCTGGGTTTTTAGCTTAAAAGCGATGCTAACTGAAGATTTGTTAAAAATAACTAATATACTGTGCATTGATATTAGGAATAATTTTATGGTTCTACAAGTTAACCCCATCCAAAAAGAACCAATTGTTACTTGGGAAGCACTTCCAGCCGACTTCATTTTACCAGACGATCCAGTGGAAAATATTCAACAACCTGCGATCGCTACTGCGCTTACCGCACTTCTCTACGTTCGTGCAGCGTGTCACAGGCAGACGTTCCGCGTAGCTTGAGCTTGCTTCCCCGGAGGGGATTTGGCTCAGTGACCATCGTAGACATCGCATAACCTAAACAAATGCTGGGAATAATAATTTTGGGACATCAGCACCAAAAATTCCATGAAACAGCAAAAAAATCAGTTCAGCCATCTTACTGCGATCGAAAGAAATTATCTATCATTTCCTGCACAGCTTTTATTAAATCAAAACCTTCTTCAAGGCAAAATACTAGACTTTGGTTGTGGCTTTGGTAATGATGTTAAAATATTGCGCCAAAAAGGTTTGGATATTACAGCCTATGACCCTTATTATTTTCCAGAATATCCTGATAATAAATTTGATACAATAATTTGCTTTTATGTTTTAAATGTTTTATTTCCCGAACAACAAGCTAATGTTCTTATGGAAATATCCCACTTATTAAAATCAGGAGGTAAAGCTTATTACGCTGTGAGAAGGGATATCAAAAAAGAAGGTTTTAGAGAGCATTATGTCCATAAAAAACCGACATATCAATGTATCGTCAAACTTCCCTTTTCTTCAGTTTGCTTAGATGAACATCGGGAAGTATATGAGTATGCCCACTATAATCATCAACGAAATTCATCTAATTATTGTATATTCTGTAATCCTCCTAAAAATCTAAAACTATTAACTGAATCAGCAACTGCTTATGCTATTTTTGATGGCTATCCAATAAGTAAAGGACACGTTTTGGTTATTCCCAAACGTCATGTTAGCAATTATTTTGAATTACCATTTAAAGAGCAATCTGCTTGCTGGTTTATGGTAAACAAAGTACAAGAAATTCTCAAAGCAGAATTTGAGCCTGATGGTTTTAATATAGGAATGAATATCAATCGAGCCGCGGGTCAAAATATTATGCACGCCAGTATTCATATCATCCCTCGTTATAAAGGTGATACTGTCTCTGCTAAAAGTGGAATCAGGAATGTTATTCCTAAAAAGCAATAGTTTTTTAGGAATAATTCAGGATTTAGACTTTTGCTGTAACTTTACTTTTTTGAAGTGATTATGAAAATTACTCCAACATCATGACTTGCTCAAACTTATCTCATAAGGTTGAGATCATCTTTTAAATGCTTCGTCACCATGCTTTTTCAATACAATCTCTACTTTGTTATTCTAAGCGTTACTGTAATCATTTCAGCTACTGTTGCGTTTGCAGCTTGGCAG
The DNA here is from genome assembly GCF_014696655.1 of Nostoc sp. FACHB-888. Classification (NCBI taxonomy): domain Bacteria; kingdom Bacillati; phylum Cyanobacteriota; class Cyanophyceae; order Nostocales; family Nostocaceae; genus Nostoc; species Nostoc sp. FACHB-888. Next base: position 54,836 of record NZ_JACJQM010000009.1, read on the forward strand.
CGTCGCTCAATTTCTTTGGCTAGCAAGCCTTTCATTTTGATGATGTTAACGATCGCAGGATACGCTACAGTTGCAGCAATGGAAGCAGCAGCAATTATCCTGCGAGAAAAAATGTTTTGGTCGAAGCCAGGCTGTAGCATACTCATCAAAGCGTCAAAACATAGATACTCATAGATTCGATAACTCCTTGTTATGTAGAGCTACAATTACTTCATTACATAATGAGCGCAAGCAGTTAATAGGCCGTTTGCTTGTTTTGCGTGATATTACCCAACGTTATCAGGCTCAATCTTAACTCCGAAAGGCAAATGAATATTTGCAAAAACAGGTACTCGAAATTAAAATATTACACGTTCAGTTACGAGAACAGGCTATATGGGACGGACTGACGGGCTTGTTTAATCGGCGTTATTTTGACGAGGTATTCCCAAAAGAACTAATACGAGCAACGCGGGATTCTACCCGAGTTGCCTTGATAATCATGGACATCGATTATTTTAAAAATGTTATAGTTACTAACTCGTTTCCTGGTTGTGCAGAGCATTAACTCAGCTAAAGTTGTAGCCCAGTCAAGAATGCAGGCGTTTCTACCTCAACAAAGAAGTTACTGAAGCTGATAAAATTTTGGTAACTCTTAACTATTAATAAATATATAGGTGCTTAGTGCTATTCATGCTTTATATTTAGCGACAGGGTGGTGTAAACAGCCACCCATCTTCAAACACTTAGGAGGCAGTACCCACCGGGAGCAACTTACGCTTCAATACCATCAGCACATAGCGGAAGTAAAGGTTAAGTTGATATTAAAACAAATAATTTTTGCTGAATTGTGACAGATAAAGACTAAACTAAAAAGTCTTGTGCAGCAAAACCTGTAGCTTTAAATGAAGTAATCATGTCTAAGGTTCTTGTCTCTGATTCTATTGACCAAGCTGGAATTGACATTCTTTCGCAAGTTGCTACCGTTGATGTCAAATTAGGTCTAAAACCAGCAGAACTCATCCAAATTATTGGTGAGTATGACGCACTGATGATTCGCTCTAGTACACGTGTCACTCAAGAAATTATTGAAGCCGGCACTCAGCTAAAAATCATCGGTCGTGCTGGTGTGGGTGTGGATAATGTAGATGTTCCGGCTGCCACCCGCCGGGGAATTGTAGTAGTCAATTCTCCAGAGGGAAACACAATTGCCGCCGCCGAACATGCGCTAGCGATGATTTTGGCTTTGTCTCGCCACATCCCCGATGCTAACGCTTCGGTGAAACGCGGTGCGTGGGATCGCAATAGCTTTGTCGGCGCGGAAGTCTACAAAAAAACTCTCGGCGTTGTCGGTTTGGGTAAAATTGGCTCCCATGTTGCGGCTGTCGCTAAGACAATGGGGATGAAACTCCTAGCTTATGACCCTTTTATTTCTACAGACCGAGCCGAACAACTTGGCTGTCAATTAGTTGAGCTAGATTTACTCTTCCAGCAAGCAGACTATATCACCCTACACATCCCGAAAACCCCAGAAACCACTCACTTAATCAATGCTACAACTTTGGCAAAGATGAAACCTACAGCCCGGATTGTCAACTGCGCTCGTGGTGGGATCATTGATGAAGTAGCTTTAGCAGCAGCTCTGAAAGCTGGTAAAATAGGCGGTGCAGCCTTGGATGTGTTTGAGTCAGAACCACTGGGTGAATCTGAATTGCGATCGCTAGGCAAAGAAGTGATTCTCACCCCCCACTTAGGAGCCTCTACCGCAGAAGCTCAAGTGAATGTGGCCATTGATGTTGCCGAACAAATTCGGGATGTACTTTTAGGACTACCAGCGCGTTCAGCCGTCAACATTCCTGGACTTGGCCCCGACGTATTGGAAGAACTCAAACCCTACATGCAACTAGCAGAAACTCTAGGTAATCTAGTAGGACAGCTAGCTGGCGGACGGGTGGAAGTACTCAATATTCGACTGCAAGGGGAACTTGCGACCAACAAAAGTCAGCCTTTGGTAGTAGCTGCCCTGAAAGGTTTACTTTACCAAGCTTTGCGAGAACGAGTAAATTACGTAAATGCCAGCATAGAAGCCAAAGAACGCGGAATTCGGGTGATTGAAACCCGCGATGCTTCCATTCGAGACTATGCCGGAACACTTCATCTAGAAGCCACGGGTACTCTAGGTACTCACTCTGTCACAGGTGCTTTGTTGGGTGAGCGGGAAATTCACCTCACTGATGTTGACGGTTTCCCGATTAACGTCCCACCCAGCAAATATATGCTGTTTACCCTGCACCGCGATATGCCGGGGATTATCGGCAAACTCGGTTCTCTACTCGGCAGTTTTAATGTGAATATTGCCAGTATGCAAGTAGGTCGTAAAATCGTCCGCGGTGATGCGGTAATGGCTCTGAGTATAGATGACCCTTTACCTGAGGGCATTTTGGATGAGATTATAAAAGTCCCTGGGATTCGGGACGCGTATACGGTAACTCTTTAATTTTGGATTGCGGATTTTGGATTTTGGATTGGTAATGGCTAATTGCTCATTGTTTTTCGCATTGGTCACTAACCGTTACCAAGTCCCCAATCTAAAATCTAAAATTTAAAATCTAAAATTATATGGCAAACACTTGGTGGGAACTACAGATTTCATGTGAGCCAGACCTAGAAGATTCAATCTTTTGGCGACTGGAAGATTTTGGCTGTCGTGGCACAGCTAGTGAAAACAAAGGAAATTCATCTTTCGTCAGGGCTTACTTATCAACAATTCAAACGCAGCTATTAGATTTGGCAGCGCTATCGCTGTTGCTCCGTCAAGATGCCCTCTGTGTAGGGCTTTCATCTCCCTCGCTGCAATGGCAGTTAATTGATGAGGAGGATTGGGCGACTAGCTGGAAGCAATATTGGCATCCCCAGGAAATAGGCGATCGCTTTCTCATTAACCCAGCGTGGCTACCATTACCAGAAACAACGGAACGGTTAGTGATTCGTCTTGACCCTGGTGTAGCATTTGGTACAGGCAACCATGCCACCACTCAGCTATGTTTGGAATCGTTGGAAATGCGTCTAAGTGGAATTCCTCAGTCGTTTGTGGGTACTAGCGGCAAACATGAACATCTAGTAATTGCGGATATTGGCTGCGGTTCCGGTATCCTTTCTATTGGAGCGCTGCTACTGGGAGCAGAGAAAGTCTATGCAGTAGATAATGACCCTTTGGCAGTGCAATCAACTATTAGTAATGGTGCGCTAAACGATATTAATCCAGAACGTTTACTACCAGCATTGGGAAGTGTAGACGTTTTGACAAAACTGCTTGAGAAACCAGTGGACGGTATAGTTTGCAATATTTTGGCTCATGTAATTATTGAATTAATTCCAGAAATGAGTGCGATCGCTAAACCTGAGACTTGGGCTATCTTCAGTGGTATTTTACTAGAACAATCTAAAGCTGTTGCTGATGCTTTAGAAGAAAATGGCTGGGTGGTTGCAACCCTGTGGAAACGAAAAGAATGGTGTTGCTTGAATGTACGGCGTTCTTAACCCAGTAGATATTAGATTACACAATAACTCATTAGGTTTGTTGACTGCTGACCGTTGACTGTTAACTGTCAGCAGTCAACAGTCAACAGAGAAAAATGTGCAACTTAGATGGGCGATAGCTTATAAAGAGTTTCTACCTCCTGCCTCTTGCCTCACTTCTCTACGAGAGGCTGCGCCCGATACGTTCAGTGATCCCTGCCTCCTGCCTCAAAAGCATTAGTTTTATACTCCATGCAGATGAAAACTACTGTATTTAATCAAAACTTCCATCGTGAGGAAGATTTATACAAATGTGGTAATCTATCTCAACAGCACCTTTCTTTTTACCTATTTTTGTATTGAAATGGATATTCAGCTAGTATGATTCAGGTAATTTTATGACCTCTGCTGAATTTATCTCTCCAGCGCAGTTGCAAGAAGAATTCCAGATTGAGGGAATTACAGAAACTAATGTATTGCGTTATTTTGAAACCTTAAATGCAGGAGAATTTGAGGCAACTGCTGCCTTATTTGCGATAGATGGTGTGATGCGTCCACCATTTGAATCTGATATTGTGGGAACAGATGCGATCGCAGCTTACTTAAAACAAGAAGGCCAAAACATTAAGGCTTATCCCAAGACCGGAATAGCCGAGGCTTTAGAAAATGCAACGATTCAAGTCCAGGTAACAGGCAAAGCACAAACTTCGTGGTGTAGCGTGAATGTCTTGTGGCTATTTATCCTCAATCAACAAGGGCAAATTTTATATACTAAAATCAAACTTTTAGCTTCTCCGCAAGAGTTACTTTCTTTACGTCGTGAGAACTAGCAAATAAGTGTAATAGCTTGGCAATGTTGGATCATACCCAAAAGAAAATCCAGGCATCGAAAATTTGTATAAATCACATGACTTGAAAAATAATAACTTTTAGTTATTGGACTAATTCGGGTAAAGTCGCCTGTAACTTGAGACAGTTGGCACCATTAACCTGCAACTGGTAGTCTACTTTATCCATGAGACGATTCATAATTAGCCAACCATAACCACCTTCTTGTTTTTCCATAGGGTTTGGAGCATAGTAATTAGACATATCAAATCCTTCGCCGTAGTCCCAAATTTCTAGGGCAAGATCCCGGTCTTTCACTTCCAAACGTAGTAAAATCGTTAAATTTGGTTTGTCCTTGTGGGCATGACGGACTGCATTTGAGTAGGCTTCTACTAAAGCCAGTCTCAAACGACTTGATTGCCGTGACCAGTCTACAGATTCTCCTAGCTGGATTTTCAAACATCCTAACAGCCAGGTTTCGACAATATTAAGAAAACTCAAGTCACTTGGTACATGAAGCTCACTTTTCATGAATTATAAAATCTCCAGTGAAAGTATAGTTTGATCATCTTCTTGAACGTGGTTATCTGCCTGAATACGAGCTAGTAAATGGTTAAGACAAAGCGGTTGTTGCTCTTGTTGCAAGAGTTGCCAAAGACCATCTTGATTCAGCATAGAACGGTTAATTGGCTCAACGCCAGACCCGGTTTTTACTGTTGAATCACAATTATTTGATACCATAGCTTCTGTAATCCCATCGCTGGCCAGTAACAATGTGTCTCCAGCAGCGAGAACCAAACGACCAGACTGTGCCTGCCATTTAGGCAAGATCCCCAAAGGAATGCTGCGAACTTTGAGGTAATTGGGATTGTCGACTAAAGCATCTTGGCGTGACCATAACAGTGGATAAATATGACCGGCATTAGTGTAGACGAGTTCCTTAGTGGTAGGGCTATAACAAGCTAAGACAAGGGTGATAAAATAATTGTTGCTAATCAAGTCTTCACTGAGAGCCTGGTTGAGGTTTTGCATGACCACATTTGGTTCGGCTGGTGCTTCTTGAGATAATTCTCGGCGCAAGACTGAAATTATACTAGCCATAAATAAAGCAGCTGGAACGCCCTTGCCAGAGACATCACCCACAGCCAACCATAAATCGCCTTTGGGATGAACAAAAACTTCAAAAAAATCGCCTCCTACTTCCCGCGCGGGATAACAACAGGCTTGTACCTTCACCCCTTTGATATCAGGTAAACTTTGGCGGAGCAAGTTGTATTGAATTTGGCGAGCTACCTCCAACTCAGTATGAATCTGCTGTTGCTTTTCTTGGAGGCGCTGGTAGAGTTTTGCTTGAGAGAGGGCTAAAGCTGCTTGTTCGGCAACACCTGCAATCAGTTGGATGTCTTCGTCTTGCCAGGGGCGATCGCGTCCCCATTGGTGGAGAGCTAGCACAGCCAACAAGTGCTGCTGATAGCTAAGTGGTACAACCAGGTGGTGGCAAGGGTTACCCTCGTATATTTCTTGAGCAAGTTGATAATGACGGGTTTCCAGCACTTTTTCAATTAAAAGACTGGGGTCGAAGAAGCAATCTAATACATCGGATTGAGGATCGCGGTATGAGAACTGGTCTTGTGTGAGGCGATCGGCCTCTACTGGTCTGAGCAAGCAACTGGTAGCTTCAAACGTTTGACCAAGAGTTGCTACAATCTTTTGCAGCATACTGTCGTAGTCTAGAGACTCTCGAATTGCCGTTGTTACCGCATTAAACAAAGATTCTCGCCGTAGGGCCCGACGCAACTCTTGCGTGCGCTTCTTAACTAAACGATATGTATCAGTGGCTTGCTCTACTAACCCTCTAAGCCGCTCTGGATTCCAGGGTTTGGTAATGTACTTGAATACCTGACCGGAGTTAATTGCATCTACCAAATCTTCGACATCAGTAAAACCAGTTAACAAAATCCGAATCGTGTCTGGAAAGCGCTCTACGGTGAGACTAAAAAATTCGGTGCCATTCATTTCTGGCATTCTTTGGTCAGAAATAATCACCGCCATTTCGCCAAATTTATCCAAGATTTCTAAAGCACTAAAAGCATGATTAGCTTTATATACTTGAAAATCTCGCCTAAAAGTGCGGTAGAGTAAATCTAAGTTATCAGGCTCATCATCTACCACCATGAGCTTAAGTTTTTCCACCTCGATTTCAGCCATATTTGACTTTATTTTTCACATATTTGAATGGCGAGATAATATAATCTTTATCCCACCTGGCAATCAACAAAAAATTCATAAGTAATCATTTTCAACAGTTACCAGTTATCAGTGGTTCAAACCTTGATAACTGTTCACTGAACTTAACTTTATCCCACTAACCCAGAACGCAAGGCGCGGACTGCTGCTTGGGTACGGTCATCAGCACATAGCTTATTCAAAATATTGCGAACGTGAGTTTTAACAGTCCCAACAGTGATGTAAAGCCTTTCCGCAATGACTGCATTACTACAACCTTCGACAATCAACTGTAGCACTTCTAACTCCCTTTCTGTCAGGGTATAAGGTTGAATTTCTTCTAGATTCTCGACGACATAATCAGGGTTAGAGGCAATGGTCTTGGTATCTACAAAAGCTGATTCCAACTTTTGGGGATTTTGTTGCGCTTGTTGTAATACGATCCGAGCGATCGCTGGATCAATCCAGGCGTTGCCATTGTGAGTTACTCGTACTGCTTCCAGCAAATTATCGAATTTTATATCCTTCATACAGTAAGAGTCTGCACCAGCAGCAAAAGCTGCCAACACAGCTTCTTTGTTATCCCGCAGTGTCAAAATTAACACCTTTGTTAGTAACTGCTGTCCATTATCAGTAGATTTTACCTCCCGTGTCAGTTCTATGCCATCCTTGTCTGGTAAACCAATATCTACAATTGCAATATCTGGTTGTACCATTTTTAACATCTTTAGTCCCTCAGCAGCATTAGCAGCTTCACCTACAACTTCAATATCATCCTTTTGCAGTAATGCTGTCCGAATACCTACACGAGTCAGGTCATGATCTTCAATCAGAGCGATACGAATTTTACTCATAGCCAACTTCAGCCCGTTACACTACCTTAACCAGAAAGTCGAGTTTCGTGACATATTCCCACACTAACTGCAAGCAGTACAGTGGAGACTTCTGTTCCCGGAACCAGAGTTGTGAGTTGAGTGTTTAATACTTGGTGAATATTACACTTCAACAATAAAATTTGAACTGTTTCAGCCCAAGACTAATTAGTTATGCTTTCTATTGTTGCAGGGCAATGGGAATCTCTCATGCCTAAGTTCTAATATAAAAAATTTGATAAACTTAACATTCAAGGAAATCTCGCGTGAGGTTAATCCAAAATAGGCTATGTCTAAAGGCAATCAAGCATTTTCAGTGTTGGGAATACCAGTTCATGTGATGGATAACTATCCAGGCTGGTTGTTAGAATGCCTGCGTGCAGGTAGAGGAACTCATGTAGTAACGCTCAATGCAGAAATGACTATGCAAGCAGAGCAGAATAAAATCCTAGCTCAGATCATTAAAAATGCTGAACTAGTTATTCCAGACGGAGCTGGGGTTGTTCTGTATTTGCGGTGGCTATTATGGCAAAAAGTGCAGCGTTTTCCGGGGATTGAATTGGCAGAAAAACTTTTGCAAGAAATCGGGCAGCAGAAGATAGGGGCAAAGGTATTTTTCTATGGAGGAGCGCCTGGAGTGGCTTCAACTGCGGCAGATTTTTGGCAGCAGCAAATTCCAGATTTGAGTATAGCAGGCACTCACTCAGGCTACCATTCCCCAGAAGAAGAAGCACAATTGCAACAGACTCTGGCTCAATTGCAGCCCCAAGTGATTTTTGTCGGTTTGGGAGTGCCACGTCAAGAGTTATGGATTGCCGAAAACCGCCATTTGTGTCCTCAAGCAGTTTGGATTGGCGTTGGTGGTAGTTTTGATATTTGGTCGGGAACTAAAACTCGCGCTCCAGCTTGGTTAGGAAATAATAATTTGGAATGGTTGTATCGGCTTTATCAAGAACCTTGGCGTTGGCGGCGGATGTTGGCTTTGCCAGCGTTTGCTGTGAAAGCGTTTGTTTATCGTTTGACAGCAAGGGGTGCTATTAGTTAAGAGTGCTGGGTGCTATTACTTAGTTAGTATTCAAAAAATTTAAATTGTCTTTGTTGAATTTTCAATTCCCAGGCGAAACCTGGGAATCCTTATTTTCAGGAGAATATCAAATCTGAGCCATTAAGCTATTTGATTGTGGGGATAAGGAAAATTTAAGAATGCCAGTATTAACAACTCAAGCTAAGAAAGACAAATCCCTTCATAAAGAGGACAGTGAAACTCAACAGCAGGGTAGCAACACTACTGTAAAGGTGCAATTACAATCTGTAACTAAAACCTATACTAACGGCTCTCATGCCTTGTTGAATGCGAACCTTGAAGTAAAAAAGGGAGAATTTCTGTTTATCACCGGGCCAAGTGGTTCTGGTAAATCAACGCTTTTGAAACTGCTGTATGGCCAGGAGTTACCCACACAGGGAAAAGTAATTGTTGATGGATGTAATGTAGCGGATTTACGGGGCGATCGCTTGTCATTATTCCGGCGACGGATTGGTATTGTGTTTCAAGACTACAAATTAATTACCCAACGCACAGTAGCGGAAAATGTGACTTTTGTACTGCAAGCTCAAGGGTATACCCGTAAAGAAATTCAGCGACGTTTAGAACCAACTTTAAAGCTGGTAGGTTTGCTGAGTAAAGCTGACTGCTTTCCAGATCAGTTGTCTGGGGGAGAGCAACAGCGAGTCAGTATTGCCCGTGCGATCGTTGGTACACCACCACTGTTACTGGCGGATGAGCCTACTGGAAATCTCGATCCAGATAATTCCTGGCAAGTGATCCAGATTCTCCAAAAGTTAAACTCCTTTGGGGCTACAGTAATTGTTACCACCCACGATGAACAGTTGGTGCGGCGATGCAATCATCCGGTAGTGCAAGTTCGCAATGGACAGTTGTCTCGAAAATAATTATTGGTCATTTGTCATTAGTCATTAGTCATTTGCAAAGGACAAATGACTAATGACTAATAAACATGGTGCTTGACTTTTGCTGATACGGGTATGAAAGTTGCTGGTGTTTTGGGGGGTAGCACTTGTGGGCGATGGTCTTTGACCGACCGCAGGTCATCACAGGCTTGTAAACTCTTAAAAGCTGCCTCTCTGATCCCAACTTCCTCCTCTCGGCTGAGTAGGAGTTGCAAGCATTCGACAACATCTTGCTGCACTGAAGAATCAACTCGCTTACGGCTAATGAATTTAGTTAGTTGACGTAGGGCAATCAGCCGCTTCAATGGATCTTTTTCGGTTAAATTTGCTAACAACTGATCGAGGTGGTCTTCTTCTTGATTTCCATAGAAGTTGACAATTTGCCAGACCAATAAAATTAAAGTTAATAGTGTTCCCACGCCTTGCAAAATAGCACCAGCAGCAATCCAGGAACTGTGAGAGTCAACCCAAATTGCAGCGGCCATATAAGTACTGACAGTAGCAACACCACCACTGACAACTGCTAAGGCTAACCGACGATTTGAACTGTTTAAGAACTTATGTATCTTAGACCAGTGTAATTGCCAGTCCCACTCTTGCATTGAGTAAACCAATACCATTATTCCAACGCCGATTAAGAGAGCCAATAGCAGCATCCAGTTCCACAACAACATGGCGATGAAGATTGTCAGGAACCCAAGAAAACCTCCAGGCCCAGAGAAACGCTTAAATGTTTGCTGCTTTGTAGCTCCCTTTGTCTTGAACAATGGATGCGACCAGTTCCAGTTGGGGATCTGGTTGATCAATTGCTGCCAAGAAGACGAAGCCTGTGCCACAGTATTTACCTACTTGATTACGAAATTACTTATTGTATAAGTTTTACTAGAGATGAAGAAAGGGTGAAGACCCAAACTACAAGATGCCCGGTTTTCAAGGGCAGCATAGTAGATTAGTACAGCACGGCGGAAATCAAGATACCATTTTAAATGGCTCAGAGCAAGGGCATAAAGGCTTTTTAAAGACAAAAACGAAAGTTATCAAGAGTAAATTGACCATCAAAAACACAGAAGGTAACGCTGTAGATGTTATTCACACTTATAGATAATAATGTATTGGGGGAAATTGCCGAGTCTGAATTGGCAAGATTAGCGCTTGGTAGTACAGCTTGAGCAAGGAGTTGGCGATCGCGATCGTAGGCGGAAAACACTAGGCGTTGCGAACTAGTGACAAAGGCGCTAACCGAGCTAACCGGATGCAAGAAAGTAGCTTCTAAAAATCCGCTTTTGGGTGCTGCCATTAAGACTATAAGCCCCGAATAGGTTGGAAATGCTGGATTTGATGGCTGTATTGCTATAGAATTGTGAAAAATTACTCCCCAGCGTTCATACTGGCACTCTACTGGTTCAAAACACTTCAAATCTTCTAAGTCTAAACAAATACAAGTAGGTACAGCCACTCTGGCGGTGTCAATAGCTGACTCGACTTGATCCCCCCAAACGGAAGCTTTCATTTCATTTTGTATATTAAATTTGTCAAGCGCAAATTTAGCGTCTTCAATCGTTGGTAGTTTATTTGATTGAAGAGTAGCCTGCTTTACCATTACTTAGATAATAATCAGATTTATTAATACATTAAAAGCTACTGTTTCTACATATAAAACTAGAATTAATAGCTTCTTAAAATGAGCATTTTGAATCTTCCTGATGCTCAAAATTATTTATGAGTTTTTTGATAGACTACCATAAAAACTTATGTTTGATTCAGGCTCTAGTGATACTCGCTACCACGAAAAACCCTTATATGACAGTAATTTCAACCTAAGTTACTTTTTATTATGAAAAAAGATCACCAAATCTTTACAAGTAATTCAGTAATTTTATATCTACTTAATCTGACAGTAGCCAGAAGTCTTAGAGTGATTGGTTCGCCGATAATAACAATGAGTGGGGAGTTTGAATTAAATAGGTAAGTATTCTGGAGTGACTAGAGAAGACACGGTGACGTGAAGAAATTATCAAAGACTCTCCCTGTGCCTTCACGTCCACAGGTCTATTCTGTTACTTGTGCCAACTAATTACTACAGTCAAAAAAATACTTATGTTTCAACCACTAGGATTTGAACAACGTTCCATAAATACCTCACTAGGTAGAATGGTATATTATACTGCCACTGGCTCACCTTGGCAGGACAATGTAAATGCCAAAGATAATCGAGAAACTTTGGTGTTCTTGCACGGTTTTGGTGGTGGATCTTCTGCTTATGAGTGGTCGAAAGTGTATCCAGCTTTCGCTGCTGAATATCGGGTCATTGCACCCGATTTAATCGGTTGGGGTAAATCTGAGCATCCAGCACGGAGTTATAAGATTGAGGATTATTTAACCACTATTCGGGAGTTTTTCGAGCAGACTTGTACCGGCCCAGTAACTGCGATCGCTTCTTCATTGACCGCAGCCTTTACAATTCGAGTAGCGGCAGATCATCCTGATTTATTCAAGTCTTTAATTCTCACTACCCCCGCCGGGCTTTCAGACTTTGGCGAAGACTACTCCCGTAGTTTTTTTGCCCAGTTAATCAGCGTTCCCGTTGTTGACCGTTTACTTTACAGCACTGGGGTAGCTACCAGTGGGGGTATTCGCAGTTTCTTAGAACAACGCCAATTTGCTCAGTCTAATCGAGTGTATCAAGAAATTGTAGATGCTTATTTACAATCCGCCCAACAGCCTAATGCTGAGTATGCAGCACTGTCCTTTGTGCGTGGCGATTTATGCTTTGATTTATCCCTTTACATTCAACAGTTAACCGTTCCTACCGCCATTATTTGGGGACGAAGATCGGAATTTACAGGTCCCTCAATTGGTCGCCGCCTTGCCGAAATGAATCCGCAAGCGATCCGATTTTTTCAACAGTTGGAAGATGTGGGATTAACACCGCAGTTAGAGTTACCAGCAGTGACAATTGGGTTAATTCGCCAATTTTTGCCTTTGCTTAATTAGGTACTAGATAAGGGGCACACATCTCATCTGTGCGCCCCTACGGTGTTGATCTATGGTTAATTATTTATTTCTGTACCTGGAAACCGCTATAAACTAGTACACCACGGCGTAAATAGAGCAACCATTTAAAATCTCTAAAGAGCTTATTTCATAACAATTTTGACTTATAAACTTGTAGTACAATCCTCAAAAAAACCTTATAATTTCAGCACTACCTACCTACTTTCTTTCTCAAGAAACCTTGTCAAAGCTGCTAGTTGTGCCAAGATTAATTTGAGGACTTAAGGCTTGTGACATAATGTTAGGACAATTATTAGACGGACGTTACCAAGTCCTCGAAATCTTAGGTGGGGGTGGATTCGGTCAAGCCTACCTCGCCCAAGATACCCATCGGCCAGGTTTCCCGAAATGCGTTGTCAAACATCTTAAACCCGTCACTCGTAGCCCTGAATTTCTCGAAACTGCTAGACGGCTATTTACCAGCGAGGCAGAAACACTAGAACAACTAGGTAACCATGACCAGATTCCTCGACTTTTAGCCTATTTTGAAGACAACCAAGAGTTCTTCTTGGTGCAAGAGTTCATTGAAGGGCATACTCTGAAAGCGGAACTATTCCCCAATCAACCTTGGACAGAAGATCAAGTAATTCAACTTCTCCAACAGGTGTTGGGTATTCTGCAATTTATTCACAGCCACAACGTTATCCATCGAGATATCAAGCCAGATAATATAATCAGGCGGCAACAAGACGGCAAGTTAGTCCTGATTGACTTTGGTGCAGTCAAACAAGTCCAAACTCAATTGCTTACACTTTTAGGGGGCACGGGGGCTACTATTATCATTGGCACCCCAGGATATATGTCTACAGAACAGGGGCAAGGTAGGCCGCGCCCTAACAGCGATATTTATTCTTTGGGCATAATTGGTATTCAATCGCTGACGGGGTTACATCCTATAAACTTTGAGGAAGATCCAGATACAGGAGAAATTTCTTGGCAGCATCAGGCTAATGTCAGTTCTGAGTTGGCATCTGTGCTATCTAAAATGGTGCTACACCACTTTAAACAGCGCTATCAGTCTGCGACTGAAGTTCTACAGGTGCTGAAACATCTTGATACTAAAGTAGGAGCGCAATCACTTCAACCGCTATCTTCTACACAACCGCCTCAAGCTTCACTTGCTCAACAAAACTCAATTGAGTATCCGCCTGCTTCAACCCTATCACCAGAAAATTACAGTCGGTTGGAAACAGTTCTTTTGGAATTTGTCGGCCCTGTTGCCTCAAGATTACTAAAACAAATTACAGCATCAGCGCCCAACAGTGAAGAACTAATTAGTCAATTGGCCCTTCATCTTCGAGCAAATCAACAAGTTGATTTTAAGAAGAAGACAATGTTTATATTAGAGAAACCTACTCTATTACAAGAAGTTACTGCTCAATCTGAAATTAAGCCAAATAATTTACCAAGCCAAGAATCTCAATTAATCAACGATAGCTTTGTGCATCAGTGTGAGCGGGAATTGGCTGATTTAATTGGGCCAATAGCTAAGTTTCTAGTCCAAAAAGCTGTTAAATCTTCTGGGCAAATTTCTCGTGTAGAATTTGTGAAGATTTTAGCATCGCAAATTCCCGACCCTGAAAAAGCTTTGCAATTTCAGCACCGCCTACTTTCTTGATTCAGCTATTAAGTTGGCGATCGCATCTACTAATTCGGCTGGCTCTACTGGTTTGGCAAGATGCTTATCAAATCCGGCTGCAAGTACTTGCTTGGCGTTCATTTCTCCAGCATAGGCAGTAAGTGCGATCGCTCGAAGTTGCCCTCCTTGCTCTTTTGGTAGTGTTCTCAACTGTCGCATAAACATACAGCCATCCACTTCTGGCATCCCTATATCGCTTAAAAGTATATCTGGCAAGGATTGACTTAAAGCGGCTAGTGCTTTATCTGCTGATGCCACTGCTGTCACATTTGCCCCATATTGGTCTAGCAAGAAGGCAATAAATTCTCGCGTATCTGCATCATCATCCACTACTAAAATATTGACACCATCTAAATTTGAGGATGTCTCTGAGTCGCTAGTGTCCTGTTTAACCTCTGATTGATTTTGGAGCAGTGGGAGTCTCACAGTAAAAGTTGCCCCCTGATCTTCGCCCTCGCTTTTTACCTGGACTGTGCCACCATGCAGTTCGACTAAATGACGGACGATCGCTAACCCTAAACCCAATCCACCAAACTTTCTGGTGGTGCTGCTGTTCTCTTGGCGGAAATATTCAAACACGTAAGGCAGAAAATCAGGATCGATGCCTTTGCCAGTGTCGCTGACTTCAATTAGTGCTGAGTTGGAATTGGAATTAGGACATGATGAGAGTCGGATGTCAACTCGTCCCCCCGCAGGTGTAAACTTAACTGCATTTGAAAGCAGGTTCCAAACGACTTGCTGCAATCGGCCGGAGTCACCCAAAACTTGCCCTAAATTTGATTCTAGGCTGATGTGCATCTCAATTGACTTAGCTTCTGCCGACAGCCTGACTGTTTCCATTGCTGCCGAAATCACAGATGCTAAATCAACTGGGTAGATATTCAGGCTAAGTTTACCTTGTAAAATCCGGGAGATATCTAGCAAGTCTTCAATCAGTTGAGCCTGTAACCTAGCATTTCGCTCAATAGTCTTCAGCGCTTGAGGAATTGTCTTTTCATCAAGTTTTTTGGTTTGGAGTAGCTTAGACCATCCTAAAATTGGGTTGAGTGGCGATCGCAATTCATGAGAAAGCACTGCGAGAAACTCGTCTTTAATCCGGTTGGCGTTTTCTGCTGTTTCCCGTGCCGTTTGCTCTGCCTCGTATAAGCGGGCACGTTCCATTGCTTGAGCACACTGCTGTGCTAATGCCAGCATAAAGGCTTGATCGTCTTGGCTAAACTCCTGAATCTCGGCAAAAGCTAGAGACATTCCACCTATGGCTCGCCCCTCAATGATTAATGGAATCGAAATCCAAGCGCCGTAGTCAACCTGGGCATATTCCTTAGCAAGATGTGAGTAACGAGCAATCCTTGCTGTTGTTGACTCTTGCCAGATGGGCTGCTTGTTTCTCACTGCTTCTGCCAATGGTACGGATGCATTAATAGAGAATCGACGCCATGAATCTACTGCTTCTTGTTCGTAGCCTACTGCACGGACAATTTCTAGTTCAGTGCCGCTATTAGTCACTAGTGCTACTAAAGCAGAACTAGCTCCCAAAGCTGCCATACCTTGCTCTACCATTACTTCAGCAACCTGTGCCGGAGTGAGAGATTCAGAAAGTGCAGCAGTAATGGCTTGCAGACGCGCAGTGCGAGATGCTGCCCGTAAAGCCGCCTGTTGAGATTGCTGTGCTTCTGTGTAGAGTCGGGCATTATCAACAGCGATCGCCGCACGGCAAGCTAACTCCTCAGCTAACATTAAGCTTTTGGTGTCGTAGCGACGACCTGAAGAAGATACCAAAATCATAGCTCCCAGCACCCGTCCCCGAACTATCAGTGGTATAGTCATACCAGATGTAGGAGTTAGTTCGTGCAAGATTTTTAGATGACTGGCATTATGGCTTACCGCTTCCATCAGTTCATCAGAAACAAAATGAGTAATTTGTGATTTGCCTGTCTGTATTACCTCAGCAACACCTTTTCTTTGTGTCAAATCAGGCGGATAATTTTGTAACTGTTCTACCAATTCTTGTTTCGCTGGATTGGCATGGGCTGCTGCAACCCGGCGGACTAATTGATTGTCACAAATAATATCAACTAAGCACCAATCAGCTATTTCAGGCACTGCTAGACGCGTCAAACTAGCTAAGGTTGTCTCGTAGTCTAATGATGCAGCTAAAATCCCACTAGCCTCAGCTAGAAAATGCTGCTCCTCCTCCACCTGTTTGCGCTTGGTAATATCGCGCGAAGACGCCTGCATTTCTAAAATTTCTTTAGTTTGGCGATCGCGAATAGCTCGAATAGTTGCTTCCAACCAAATATAATGTCCATCTTTGTGACGAGCACGGTGAGTAATAGTATAAATATCTGGTAAATCAGCATTGATCGGGTAATTATTAACAATCTCTGCCAAATCGTCTGGGTGAACTAACTCCTGGCTGTGATGACCTATTAGTTCCTCTGGTTGATACCCCAATACTGTGTAGCAAGCTGGTGAAACGTAATGAAGAATTCCATCTACTGTATGGCGTGAAATAATATCAGTTGAATTTTCAGCCATCAGCCGAAAACACGCTTCACTCTCGCGCAGTTTTGCCTCTGCCTGCTTGCGTACATTAATGTTACGGAAATAAAGTGATAACCCTGTGACTGAAGGGTAGACACGAACCGCAAACCATCCATCAAAAGGTGGGTAATAATCTTCAAGCTCAAGCGGCATTCCTAGAGCAACTGCCCTTTGATAAAGCTGACCAAAGCTAGTAGCAGCCAGTTCTGGGATTTCTTCCCACAAGTTTTTTCCCAACAGATCCTCGCAAGAACGCCCCAAAGTTCTGCTTCCTTCATGATTTAGGTAGGTAAAGCGCCACTCACTGTCAAAGGCAATAAAGCCGTCAGTGATACTTTCTAAAATTTGGGTAACTTGCTCTTTGGCAGCTTCAGCCTCAATACGAGCCGCTTGCTCCAGCTCAAATAGCTGTTGACGCTCGGCTTCGGCTTGCTTGCGTAAGCGAAGCTCGTTGTAGACATCGGTGATTTCTTGACAAATTGCGCCCACCCAATTGACATCACCTGGTAGTTTAATTGGATAGTAATTTACTGACCAGTGCCTTTGCTTTCCAGGCGCGGCGGGTGTCTCTCCACTGGCCTCTTGGGCAATAGATTCTCCCGTTTCGATCACATGGTGGAAAGCTTCCATGACCGCAGAATCCACCCCTGGTAGCACCTGAGCGACGGTCTTACCGATATGTGCTTCTTGGGGAAGACCGTTAATCTCAGCTAAAGCGTCATTCAACCGAACATATCTTAATTTCTCATCCCATAAACCAATACCTATAGGTGCGTTATTGAAGAGGGTATCAAGTAGAACGTTAGCTTCAACCAAGCGAGTCTGTTCTGTTTTCAGTAGCGCCAGCAATTGTTCACGTTCTGCTTCAGCTTGCTTGCGAGCGGTAATATCTACACACATTCCTACCCATTCTCGGATTTCGCCTATTTCATCAAATATAGGCACACCGCGTATGGCCATGTCACGGTATTCGCCGTCATGCCGCAAAACACGATACTCGGCAACTGCAACGCTACGCCCAAAAAAAGCCTGCCTCCAAATAGCAGCTACAGAAGTACGATCATCTGGGTGCAGTGCCTCAACCCAACCCCATCCTTTATATTCTTCGGGACTTTGCCCAGTGAACGCCTCCCAAGTCGGAATATCGTCAACAACGTTGCCCCAAGGCCCCGCGCTCCAGACGATGGATGCGCTTGCTTCTGCTAGTGAGCGGTAGCGTGCTTCACTATGACGCAGATTTTCTTCTACTTGCTCTTGTTCGTCCAAATATTGCCGCAAATCTGTAACCTCTTGAGCTTTTAGATTATAAATTAAATCTTTAATAAGGGGAGAATTTTCCTCCCCAATCGAGACGGCTGAAGTTTCAAAAATCCGGCTATATTTTTCCTCACTTTCTTGCAGTAACGACGAACTTTGTTGCTGCTCGATGAACTGACCAATTTGAGTGGCGATCGCACTCATCATTTGCAGTAGATTGGTGTCAGGCTCTAAAATTTGGTCGCTGAAAAATTCGATCACACCTAATATTTTATTATCCAGCCGAATTGGGAATCCGATGGCGGCGGCAAAACAATTCTCGGTTTGGGCGGGTTCGGAAATCCAAACAGGTTGACCACTTGCCCAAATCTGATCGGGTAACCCTTCACTCAAAGCAATTGTCTGCTGGTTGAATGCTTCTTTTTCTAAGTCAGATGAATACCAAGAACTCATGCGGTGTAGAACATTAGCTTCATCGTCTACACTCCAGAAAATACCTGCTTGCCATCCTAAATTTTCGCACAGCGATCGCAAAATAGTTGAAACATTTACAAGCGTGGTTGCCTCAGAGAGAATGCGAGCGATCGCATACTGTGCATTCAGAAGTTGCTGGCTGCGTTTGCGCTCAGTAATATCTGTAATTAAGATTGATACGCCATCTTCTGAGGGATAGACGCGATTTTCCAACCAACGATTCCATTCTGGATAAAAATACTCAAAATTAACTGTCACTTGATCAGCAACAACACGGTGCAGTTCAGTATAAATTATGCTATTAACTGTGTCAGGAAACTCCCAAATACTCCTGCCTAAAAAGTCTTCCTTATTCATCCCAGCTAGTTCAGCTAGCTTGTCATTAACGTAAGTGTAGCGCCATTCATGATCCAATATGACAAAAGCATCGCTGATCCTAGCTAAGACCTGTTCAACGTCTGGGATGATAATTGCTGGAACTTCAGCAGTCACAGTCTCTGCTCCTCATTTTTGATTGAAAGTATCTGGCTAAAAGCGCCTCACCGGGTTTTCCCATTTTGTATAGTAGCTTTTCAATTTGTTGCATAGCCAGTGACGAAGATTGTGTTCGTCCGTTTTCCCATCGGTTTAAGCTAATAGTAGAGTTATTTAAATCGGGGGAATAGAAAACATGAAGGTTTGGCTTGCCTGCTTTTTGGTGCTATTTGCTTTGGCAGAACTGTTTGACTGGTTGCAAGAATTTAATTTGCCATTACCTATCTATATTTTGGGTGGTGCTTTTTTAGCTGTTGCTTCTAACTATGATAAAATATTCGACTCCTATTTTGCTGATTCAAGCATCGAAGCATCACTCGAACAACCTCAGTTAGATTCACTAACCCCATCTACTAATCCTATTTCTTTCCCAATTGCCAGTCCTGTTGAAGATGCTCACATATCTCAAACAGATGATTAGCTAGATAGCACAATCGCTTGTTTGATTCTGTGGTTGACGCTGCGCGTAAGCTTGCTTTAAAAGTAGGAATACCCCGAAGCCTCTAAGCAGCAGGTAAATTGCTACATTAATATAGATAAAAGCTTAGGTTAATTAGCTTTTAACTAGAGTCAGAAAATTAACTTCTGCGCCTACAACATCTACCCAATTCAGGCTACCGCCGCAATGCCGTGATTAGTGGACTATTAGAAAAACTCCGTCTCCCCTTTGTCAAAGTTCAGGATTCCCGTGAAACTTTTAAGAGCAAAAGCTGGTTGCAAATGATTTTAGTTACCAGTGTAGGAGTCACCGCTTTAATCTGGGGAGTTCGTGAACTCAGATGGTTGCAGCCTTGGGAGATGAGAGTTTATGACCAAATGTTGCGATCGCGTCCAGTACAAGCACCTGATCGGCGAATTTTGCTAGTAAAAATAACTGGCGACGATCTCAAACGAGAGAAATGGACTCCATCAGATCGGACAATCAATCAGCTATTAAAGAAAATAGAGTCTTATCAACCGCGAATTGTTGGTTTATATCTTTTCCAACCAGAACGCAACAATTTTACGGCTAATTTGCAAAATCAAGATAACATCGTCAGCACTTGTTCCTTCAGCAGCTTGGGTAAAGATGAAATTCCACCACCACCAAATTTCCCTATAGATAATGTTGGGTTTAGCAATGTGGTTGCTGACAATGAAAACGACCAAATTCTCCGCCGCAGTTTGTTATTTGTTTACTCTCCACATAACAAATGTACAACATCATTTGCATTTGGTGCGCTCATAGCAATTAATTATCTAGAAAAACAAGGCATTGAATACCACTTTACGAATAAAAAAGAATTTCAGTTAGGTAAAATCCTGTTCCCACGTTTACGACCTAATTCTGCTAGCTATCAACATCTGGATACAAATGGCTATCAAATATTATTAAATTACCGTCACCCCAACAGCCTCGCCGACGAAGTAACTCTCTCAGATGTTCTTAGTGGCCAAGTCAACCCCAATTTAATTAAAGACCGTCTTGTAATTATTGGCGCTACTGCCGCTAATTTACTTCAAAGTAGCTTTTATACACCTTATAGCGCTTTGCCAGATCAACCACCCAGAATGCCTGCTGTGCTTATTCATGCACAGATAGCAAGTCAACTAATCAGTACAGTATTAGATGGGCGACCTCTAATTTGGTACTGGCCCGACCCGGCGGAACTTATTTGGATGTGGGGCTGGTCGCTTTTAGGTGGAATCATAGCATGGCGGTGGCAAAATCCGTTGCTGTTGCTAGTGGTGGGAGGGACAACTCTACTTGGCTTAGTAGGAATCTGCGTTGCTTTGTTTTTGCAAGGCGGATGGATACCATTAGTTCCCTCTGGTCTGGCTTTGGTGATTAGTAGCATCTGCGTGATTACTTATAGTAGCTACCAAAATCAGCAACAAACTCAGGTGATTTTTCTGCAAGTTGAAAAACAACAAGAAGCGATCGCCCAATTAAATATACTTTTAGAAGACAAAACTGCGCTTCCTGACTCCTATCTTGACTTTCCTTCCCCAGTTGATTCACCAGAAATAAAATCAGGTGATTTGCTTTTAGGTGGACGCTACAAAATCTCTCAAGTTCTTGGTGCAGGTGGATTTGGCCGCACTTATTTAGCACAAGATACTCAACGACCGGGTAATCCTACTTGTGTAGTTAAAAAGTTAATGCCAGCCCGTCAAGATACACGATTTTTACAAGTTGCTCGCAGGTTGTTTAATAGTGAAGCGGAAATATTACAATCTTTGGGTAAACATCATCAGATTCCCGAACTACTTGCTTATTTTGAAGATGACCAAGAATTTTATTTGATTCAAGAATATATCGAGGGACATACCCTAAGTGAAGAATTACCACCTGTGCGGAATGTGCAAAATGAATCATTTGTGATCGAGATGCTCAAACAAGTTTTAGAAGTTCTAGAATTTGTTCACCAGCATCGAGTGATTCATCGTGATATCAAACCAACTAATATTATTAGATGCACTCAAGATAATCGGCTAGTATTGATTGACTTTGGTGCTGTCAAATTGATGCAACCGCAAAGTAGTGAGCAAACAGAATTAGCCACAGTAGCCATCGGGACGCGGGGTTATGCACCTCCAGAACAATTTGCCGGTCATCCCCGCTTGTGCAGCGACATTTACGCTTTAGGAATGATTGGCATTCAAGCCATAACAGGAATACCACCGCAAGAACTCCAACCAAATCCAGAAACAGGGAATGTGATGTGGCGGCAAACGGTGCAAGTGAGTCAAGGATTAGCGGCAATTTTAGATAAGATGGTTTGCTATCATTTTAGCGATCGCTATCAATCAGCCGCCGCAGTTTTACAAGATTTAAAACGTATGTATAGCAGTCCGCTTTGATTTTTGAAATTATTTGTGTAGAGAGGGAGTGGGGAGTGCGGAAGAAGCTAGGCAGAGTAACGGACAATTAATGCTTTCCAACGTGCGGAGGCGGGTTTTGTCTGTGTAGCCGCCACTTCCAGGCGTCTAGTGCTATTTAAACGCAACCTGCTGCATTGTTATTGTATCGGCTAACAATGCGATTGTATCGGCTAACAATGTGATTGTATCGGCTAACAATGCGATTGTATCGGCTAACAATGTGATTGTATCGGCTAACAATGCGATTGTATCGACTAACAATGCGATTGTATCGACTGACAAAAATTACTGCTATTTTCAGTTAAATAGAAGATCGCGCAGTAAGGGCACAGAAATACTGTGCCCCTACGATAAATGTGGTTCAAATACATAAAAACTGCCACAACTCACCTTAGTTTTAACTTCATCTTCCCGCCCACATCGTTAGTTACCTAAGCCGGAGTACTAACCAGTATAATAGCCTGGATATTCTTAAAAAAATTCGCCGCTAATCACTCCTCCCTTAGCGTCCTTTGCACGGCAGTTGCTTCAAGTCGGGAAACCCGCCCAACGCACTGCCTCGTCCTTTGCGGTTCGATACCCTAACCATGTCCACTCAACCCACAATTCAAAGCATATACACCGATGGTGCTTGCACCGGTAACCCTGGCCCTGGCGGTTGGGGAGTTGTCGTCTACTTCAGCGATGGCTCAATCCACGAAATGGGCGATGCATCCCCTCATACGACTAATAATAAAATGGAAATGCAAGCTGCGATCGCAGCCCTCCAATTCCTGCAAACATCTCAACAAACCCAACCCATCATCCTTCATACCGATAGCGAATACCTAATTAACTGCGTTACCAAGTGGGTGAAAGGCTGGAAAAAGAAAGGCTGGAAAAAGTCAGATGGTAAACCCGTTCAAAACCAAGAGCTTTTAGAAACTCTTGATGAACTTAATACCCAACAAGTAAAATGGCAACACGTCAGGGGACATTCTGGTAACATAGGTAACGAACGTTGTGATGTGATCGCCCGCACATACGCCAGTGGTAAAATTCCTTCGCTACAACAATTAACACCTACAAATTTTTATAAATCTTTACCTTCCACAAATGAACTAAATGTAGCAAAAGTAGCTGATTATGAAAAAAACTCTCGAATAACTAACCAAAGTCCGCAACAAATCAGTACTTCTGCACCAGAAATAACCGTTATGGAACCATCTACTGGGCCAACTGCGGCCGCAACCGATGAAAAACCGCCAGAAATGAGGGTTTCGCAACTCCGCAGCTTGGTCGAAACTCTGCGTATCGCTGACGAAATTTCAGAGAAAGGCTATTTAATCACCAGTTCTGAGTTAGCAGACTTGATGGATGTCCACGCCAGCGCTGTTACCAGTCGGGGAGATCAATGGCGCTGGCGAAACTGGATAGTGTCACGGGTACGCCGTGAAGGAAATCAAATTCTTTGGGAACTGGAACGCGGGGATCAAGTAGGAGGTGAAGAGGAGTAGGGAGCAGGGGGAGCAGGGGGAGCAGGGGAAGCAGGGGAAGCAGGGGAAGAATAACTAATGCCCAATACTCAATACCCAATGCCCAATGCCCAATGCCCCACTATATATATTTCCGTCCCCGCCACTCGCGTGGCTTGTGGAATGCAGACAAGAAGATTCGCAGCACAGCCAAGGGATCAGCCAAAGGGGAAAGCCAGAATAACCAGCCACCTTTAGCGCTTTTGCGATCATAAGAAGGTGCGATCGCAATTAGCATAGCAAAGCGAATTACCACCAGAAATAAATTTAGTCCCAGTAAGATAAGTGGGGGAGTAAAGGAATAAGCGAGTGGGGGAGAAGTCAACAGAAAAGTGAGAACAATTAAAAGAGGTAGACCTTGAACAGATGTGAGTAGCCATAAATCTCCCCACAACTGCGAACGAGAAGTTGCAT
This sequence comes from Nostoc sp. FACHB-888, assembly GCF_014696655.1. NCBI lineage: Bacteria > Bacillati > Cyanobacteriota > Cyanophyceae > Nostocales > Nostocaceae > Nostoc > Nostoc sp. FACHB-888. The sequence goes on from NZ_JACJQM010000009.1 coordinate 78,523, forward strand.
CTTTGAGGTCGAGACTTCGCCCCCACTCCTTCCACGTCTCCATCGCCCCTTCATACATCCGTACTTTCAGCACCTTTGCGCCATCTAAAAAGCCCACCTTATACCCTTGAACAGCAATATTTCGTGCCAAAGTAACATCATCACAAAAAGAACTACTCGCACTGCTATAGCCACCCACAGCAGCTAAAACGGAGCGACGGCACAAAAAACACTGCCCATTTGCCATCACTCGTTCTGGCTGATCTGTATTGATCCCAGCCGGGTCAAATCGGTAAAGCAGAGTCATCAACAAAGCAGGTTGTAGCCAGCACTCTCCTGGATATTTAAGCATGAACTGGGGTGAAAGGGAAACGAGGTCATAGCCTTGTGCTTCCGCCGTCTTCACCAAAGCAGCAACCAAACCAGGATGCGGTTGAATGTCAGCATCCAACCCTAAAAACCACTGACTACCCTCAGAGCTAAATAAAAAACCGTTATGCAACGCCCAAGGACGTCCCACCCAACCAGAGGGTAAAGGGTCATCTGTCATCACACGAAAGCGCGGATCTTTCTGCTGCGCCGCTTTTACCAAGTCGGGTGTACCATCACTGGAGTTGCTGTCTACAACAATAATTTCCCGAACTTCGTAGCTTTGCTGGCTTAAACCAGCCAACAGAGGGCTAATGCGAAGCGCCTCGTTCAGCGTGGGAACGACGACGCTAACCTTACCCAAAAGCTCCAGTGTCGGTTGTTGCGGTTCTATTGGAGGAAGCCGTCTTGGCCCCTTTAGCAGGCGCGAAAACAGAATCGCCGTTGCTGGTACTTGGATAAGTAGTAATAAAAGGGAAATGGCGCTTTCTACTATTAAAGCGTTGTCTACTGTTGTCAAAATACTTAATCAATGAAAATCGCGGTTATACAAAACAAATGGGAATTGGGGATGGGGCATTGGGCATGGGTTATTCCCTTTGTCTTTGCACTCCCGACTCCCCAATTTATAGGCTTATTTCAAGGCAACTTTAACGCTTCTTGCCACTGAAACTTCATTGCTTGGTGGTTCAACAGCAACTTGAGTGGGTGTGGTTGAACTGCTTAACCATAGCGCCACCGCAGGAGCCACGCCAAGGAATAAGCCGAGCAACACAGGGATGTAGAATCCAGCGGCCAAGCTTAGTCCGGCGGCGAAGGCAAAGTTGGTTAAATAAACGACTAAGGGTAAATTAAGTTGCGATCGCTCTAATTTAATCGAAGCGTTTCTCCACAACAATCCTGCCACACTCATAAACAGGGCACTAGTACCAAACCAACCTGCATAGTTCTGGTAAGGTGTGCCAAAGAAAGCTCCTGGGTGTTCCCAATACCAAAAAGGCAGAGAAGTTTGACTCATAGCTGGCTCAAGCGCAAAATCCCAGCAAGTGAAGAGTAAAGCACCAACGGCTATAGCCGCAATATGGCGTCCCCAACTAGGTTTTTGTGCCACTTTCAAACCAGTTCTCGCAATTAAATAAGAGGACAGCCCAACATAGAACCAAGATAAAGGAATTGTGAAAGGAACTAGCCCCGCAATCTTATAACCCAAGCCACTTAAGTAGCTATAATCACCAAATGGAAAACCCGTGCTGGTTCCCAGTAGTTCACTACCCAAGGAAATAAACATAGCCGGCAGCATAAATGCTAGCCAAGTTCCCAATCCCAGCGTTCGGTAGGCATAAATAGAGACAGCTATTGTCCCCAAGATGATATCAACTACACCGCCACCTGCCATACTTAACTGTACGGCAGTTTCTCCAACCTGCGATAAATTGAAAAGTATTTCAGCATTAGGTACGACCAGTAGCATCCCTACCAGTCCAAAGGCTTTTGACACGATATGACCAATGAGGCATACGCGTTCAGCAATAACAAGTTGTCTCATGATAATTCCTTAACAAGATGTGACACGCGGCTACTCGGCTGCTAACAGTTTACAAATGTTTAACAACATATTTAACTACTTTGTGCCGCAATTCTCTACAAACTTGTTTGGCTTTCTTGGGAAGAGCATAACAGCCTATTGATTGAAGCTATAAAAATATGATGATAGATTTACTAGTCTAAGCTATATAGTCACAAATCTACATAATTTCATCTGCAAAAATTTCTAGTTTGTTGTCCCACTGATACCCGCATGATGAAGAACTCCTTCCGATGGAGGGATCTGGTTGAGGCAGGACAATCACCATAGATTAAGCAAGGTCTACAGTAAGTGTGAAGATTGACACATTTATCCCTAAAAATTACGGCAGGGGCTACTAGGTATACCGTAATCTAGAGGTTGTTGATAAACAGCTTCTAACCTAATGACTAACAGACGCCAATTTTTAAAAGGGGTGGCAGGGCTTTCTGGCTTATCTTTAGCTGGTTGTGGCTGGAGGCTGGCTGAAGTACGTGCTAATTCTAATACATCTGGTCAACGTGACCAACTTTATATCTTTACCTGGACGCAATATACTGACAACCAATTACTGAAAACTTTTAGCACCCAAACCGGCATGAAAGTGCTAGCTGATGTATACGATTCCAATGATGTCATGCTGGCTAAGTTCCAAGCTGGAGGCGGTGGCACTTACAGCATCATTTATCCATCAGATTACATGGTGCAGAAGATGGTGGACAAAGGTTTGTTAACAGAAATAGATCACGATCGCTTAATCGGTTTAGAGAATTTATTCCCCCGGTTTCAGAATCCTAGCTATGACCCCAATAACCGATATAGTATCCCTTTTAACTGGGGGACGACAGGTTTACTTTACAATTCCGAAAAACTCAAAGATGCACCACAAGACTGGGATTACCTTTGGGAAAACCAAAAGCAACTTAATCAGCAGATGACCTTGCTCAATGATGTTCGAGAAGTGATGGGTGCGACATTACGGATGCTAGGTTACTCTTACAACTCAAAAAATGAACAAGAAATTAAACAAGCTTATGAAAAGTTGAAAGAGCTAAAACCTGCGATCGCACGTTTTGATACAGATGCTTGGCAAAATCAAATTCTGGCGGGAGATTTACTATTGGCAATGTGCTATTCAGCAGATGCGGTAAGAATTTCTCAAGAGAACCCTAAATTAAAATATGTGATTCCTCGCAGTGGTTCTTCATTATGGACAGATACTATTGTAATTCCTAAAACAGCCCCTAACCCGGCTGGTGCTTATGCTTGGATAAACATGATTTTGCAACCAGAATTAGCAGCCCAAATCAGTCAACGTCTGAATATTTCTACGCCTAATAGTGCTGGATTTGACCAATTGCCAAAAAGAATACAAAACAATACTAATTTATTTCCCTTAGAGTCATTTTTAACAAATTGTGAACGTGTGACTCCTGTAGGAGAATTTGAAGAGGTTTATGATCGCTATTGGACTAAATTAACTAGCGGTTAAAATAATTAGGAGTTAAGAGTTAGGAGTTATATATAAGTGGTGAATTTACAAAAAAGTGATATTTCTAAAATAGAAGAATTGCATCCCCCACCAGCGAATTGGCTGCAACCTTTAGTATTACTTGCACCTTCTGGGATTTGGTTATTACTTTTATTGGTGCTGCCAACTTTAATAATTTTCCAGTTAAGTTTAGTTGCAGACATCCGGCCAGGAGATTTGGTCAATCCCAACGGATTCCAAAACTATATCCGAATATTCGACCCACTTTATTTACAAGTAATTGGGCGATCGCTATTTTTTGCCTTTGGCACTACAATAATTTGTTTAATTTTGGGCTTCCCCGTCGCCTATTGGATTGCTCAGATAGCGCCGCCGCGTTGGCGGAATTTGCTGCTATTAGGCTTTGTCTTGCCTTTGTGGACTTCCTCGCTACTCCGTTCCTATGCTTGGATTACAATTCTTCGTCCTACTGGTTTATTGAACAGTTTACTCAGCAGTTTAGGCTTGCCTACTTTGCAATTACTTAACCAGAGTCAAGCTGTATTTATTGGTATGAGTTACAGCTTGTTACCCTATATGGTTTTGATTTTATATGCTTCTCTCGAAAAGCTAGACAAGCGGTTGCTAGAAGCGGCGGCTGATTTAGGTGCAAATCCGGTGGAAACTTTTTGCCAAGTAACCGTACCGCAAATTATGCCTGGAATTGCGGCTGCTTCCATGCTTGTATTCATCACAGGCTTAGGGGATTTTGTCGATCCAGAATTACTTGGTGGTGCTTCTAGTATGACAGCAGCGCGGTTAGTTTATAACCAGTTTCTAGGAGCAACGCAAAATTGGGGATTTGGTTCAGCTTTAAGTATGACGTTAATTTTGCTTGTTAGTATTGCGATCGCGCTTTTAATTAAATTTGGCGAGGCTGCGCCCAAACGCTAAACTTTTCGTCACTCATTTATAATAAGGGCATCAAACGCCAGCGAGACAACGGTTATGCTCTCACCTGATCTCAAAAATGCGTTACCAACTACTGATGAACTTCCCTGTTCAGACGATACGCCAGTGGATAACGAGGATCAAAACTTTTTGCCCAACATTTTACTCTTCTTACTCAACTCCATTTGGGCAAATCGCATAGATTGGTACTTCGGAGTTGATATGGGAGTCTATCACACCACAGGAGTAAATCCTAGAGTCCCTGTAGTGCCAGATGCTTTTTTAAGTGTAGGAGTAGAACGGAAAAAGGCTGGTAAATCACGTAAAAGTTATGCGGTTTGGGAAGAAAATGGCATAGTTCCAATATTCACATTAGAAATGGTATCCCACACCCCAGGAGGTGAATACGACGAGAAGCTAGATATATACAGAAAACTGGGTGTATTGTACTATGTAATTTATAACCCTGAGTTTTGGCGACGCGACCAACATCAACCCTTTGAAGTGTATAAATTGATAGATGGAAACTACCAACTAAAAATAGGTGAACCTTATTTTATGCCAGAGGTGGGATTAGGTATTGGACGAAACCAAGCTGTAATTGCCGGGATACAACAAGAGTTTTTATGTTGGTATGATCAGCAAGGAAATCGCTATTTGACAGATGCAGAACAGGCAGAACAGGAGCGATTGCGGGCTGAACAAGAACGGCAAAGGGCTGAAAAGTTGGCGCAATATTTACGTTCTCTAGGTGTAGATCCAAATAATTTACCTAGTAACTAAGGCGATGGCATTTCCAAAATCATCGATCATTTGTCACCATAAGTAAATGGTTAAAATCATCTGTATTACTATTAATTAATCCCTGAATTGTAGCGAGAAACTCATGCTCTAAATAAGGCTTGGTCAAGTAAGCTTTTGCACCCAATTCTTGAGCAAGCTGACGATGTTTTTCAGCACTGCGAGATGTGAGAATGACTACAGGTATTTTTGCTAAATTTGGGTACTGACGGAAATTACTCAACAACTCAAAACCATTCATTCGTGGCATTTCTAAATCGGATATGACAACTCGAATTTTTGGATGCAACTGCAACTTTTCTAGAGCTTCTACACCATTTTGAGCCTGTATTACTTGATAACCAGATTTTTGCAGTGTCAGAGAGAGAGTTTGGCGCAGGCTAATCGCGTCATCTACTACTAAAACAACTTTTGGTGATTTATTATCTGGTTCTTGAGAATAACTGGGCTGGGTTTCTATAGGTAATTTATTATCTTGTTCCTGAGAATAACTAGGTTTGGTTTCTATAGTTGTTGTGGAAGTAGATGCAACAAGTAATGGCGTAGATGAAAAACTATGTCCCGATATCGGCAAAGCTTTTTTATTTGAGGAAGAAGCTATTGGTAGCGCCATGATATCAAGCGTTGTTTGTTGGATCTCGCAAGATTTTACCAGCAATGAAGCATCAATCACTAAGATGAGATTACCATTAGCTAAACTACTACAACCATAAATGTATTTTGGCGGTGCGATCGCATTTCCTAAAGGTCTGATTACCAGTTCTTGTTCACCAATAATTTGGTCAACTTCCAAAGCTACCTTTTCTTGATTCCGTCGTAGCAAAAGCACCGGATTTTTCGCTACGCTTGGGTCGTGAGCATTTGATGTGTTGTATGGAGTACTACTATTAAAAAATGAACCATTATAATCAATCAACTTTGAAAGCTGACGCAGGCTGACCATAGTCTCATCATTATCTGTGTTCCAATGCAAGACTTTTTTCCCTTCGATCTCTTTAATCTGTTGTTCAGAAGGAACCACTATTTTTTCAATACTGTCCAAAAGAAGTGCATAAATAACACCTTTGGCTTGAACTAGCATTAATTTTTCTGTAGTCATAGAAAAAGGAATTTTGAGTATGAATATTGTTCCTTGGTTAGCCGAGGATTCAACTGAGATTGAGCCGTTGAGTGCGCGCATTTGAGTACGCACAATATCTAAACCCATACCGCGCCCAGAAATTTCACTAACTTTACTAGCAGTAGAAAATCCAGGTGAAAATATCAAATCTAGAAGTTCAGGTTCAGCCAGATTAGAACCATAGCTTCTAATTTTATCTTCAGTTTGTATAGGATAAAATTCAACAGCTTTTCTGCGAATTCTGTCTAAATTCAATCCCATCCCATCATCCCGAACTTCGATAATAGTTTGGCTACCCTGATGATAGGCACAGATTTCGATTAAACCTTGTTCTGGTTTACCAAGCTCTCTGCGAACATATGGAGCTTCAATACCGTGGTCAAAAGCATTACGCACCAAGTGTAATAACGGGTCGTACAGCTTTTCTGCGATCGCTTTATCTACTAGTACTTCAGTACCAGTAAGTTTTAATTCTACAAGTTTGGCATGAACATTCGCCAACTTATTGACCATGTGGGGGAAGCGATTCAGGATATTGCCCAAAGGCGACATTCGTGCTTCGACTAAACTATCTATAATATTAAGAGTTAAATTCTCTTGTTTGTCACTAATTTGAGCCGCTTGCGTCACGAGCAAGTCAAGAGATTCTGTGGTTTCTTGTAGTTGCAGTGTCTCTTCTATTGCTTCATGCAATGTAGTATGGAATTCTGTATATACATCCATTTCTAAAGAGTCAAATTTAACTGCAAAACTTTGCGTTTGCTTTGAGGCAATATTTTGTATTTGTAATGGTAAATCACGTAATTCATTTAAAGTGGTTTGGTGTCTAGTGAGTTGCCGGATTAATTGCTCAATTATTTCTTTAACTTGTTCATCTTGCAAAGTCCGCCGTTTTTGGTAAATCAGCAATTCTCCTGCTAGATAATTGAGGTGTTGCAGTCTCTCTGTATCTACTCGAATAAATGAAGGTTGGCGGAGATTTTTAGTTTGAACATACTGTGATTTATCTTCTATTTCTTTATTGATTTGTGTAGCCAAATCAGGCATGACTTCAATAGCTGTTTCTGAAACATCTATAACTACCTGCTCAGTGACAGCTAAAGAATCATCAGTCTGTATCGCCACGACTTCAGGAATAAGATTTTGGTTAGTGTCTTCTCCCCATATTGCTTCTAGTAAGTTATCAGTTATTTGAGAAGGTAGAGGCTGAGATATTTCTTTAAGAACTAGCAGTTTTTGTAACTTGGGGCTATCAAGCCAATTTTTCTCTTTGCCAGTAACAGGAGGATAGTTTTTATATTCTTTTGCTAATGTATGAATTTGAGTTTGTAATGTTTTAATTAACGAGAGATAACTGTCAGCTTTTTTAACAGAATATTCAAACTTTGCTACTGCGAATAGGATAATTAAAATGATTCCATGCCGATAAATACAAAGATTTTGACTATCTTCTTCATCTTTGATAAAATCAAGAAAATTATTTAGCCAATTTTCAATATAATTAAGTAATTCTTTTTTTCCTAGTCTAGGAACTAGTAAGGTTAAATTAAGCTCTGTCTCTGGTATTTGTAGTTCGTGATTAAACCAGCCAAAAATGTAGTGGAGTACTTTTAAATAAAATTTTGCAGTTGTTGGGTTTACAGGTTCGTTTTTAGTATTATCAGAGGTAGTAATAAACTGGTAAAATTCTTCTTCATTGATGATAAATGTGTCAGCAAATGAATTATTTTGTAATTCTCCAGATAACTCATTATTCGCCACTGTTGCGAGTTTTTGCAAACCTGGAGAAGCTTCTCCACCAAATGTGCGATCGCCTCCTAGTACCAATTTTTGTGCTTGTTGTAAATCTGCAAGAGCAATTTCTGCAATTTGCTGCACCTGAGCGGGGTTTGCTTGCAGCGCTGACAAAATTGTTTGGGAAATTTCTCCCAATCCAGGTAAATTTAGAGATTCTGCTAAACCGAGAAATACCTCAGCTTGAGATTGTAAAAACTCTATAAACTCATCATGATTTGGTGGATTGTTAACAACTTCACCAATAGTGTTTAGACGTTGTTCTACTCCTGCTTCAAAAACTGACTGCACAATATCAAAGCCCAGTTCTTCAGAAGTGGGAATATGAGACTCAGCGCCAAATGCATCACCCAGTTTTTCTTGCAATTGTGCAAAAACTGAACTTGCTCGGTGCAGCAGTTCTTCATTATTAACATTGCTGCCTATTAGCTCGGTATTTAATGCTATACTCAAACACTCATAAGCTTGTAGTAAAAGTGTTTGTAATTCATCATCAACCACTACTTTTGGGTTGTATAGAGCTTTAAATACATCTTCTAAAAAGTGAGCTATCATCTTAATTACTTCTAGACCAACATTAGCAGCACCACCTTTAATTGTATGAGTAGCCCGCATTAAGTTATGAACTTTGGTAATGCTATAACCTTCCGATAAGCTAAATAGTTCTTGCTCAATAATTTGAACTAATTCCGGGGCTTCAGCTAGAAAGTAGATGTATCCTTGTTCACGAATTTCGTTATCTGTAATCATAATTAGGGAGTGGGGGATGGAGGGCGGAAAATAGGGAGATCGGAGGATTTAAAATAATGGGAATTTTTTAATTCACATCAGGTGTAATTCCCTACTCTCTACTCCCATTATTTTCTAAAAAACGAATCAAAGCACGGAATAGTTTTCCTACAGATTCACATTGTTTCAAAATGGGGATGGTCAGTTGAATATCTGTAAGTCTAATTTTGGGTCTAACTGATAGTAATGAGTGAGTTTCTAGCTCTTTGAGAGAGCCTTGCGCTATTCGGAGGAAGTGAATTTAAAAAGCTCTCACTTCCCACTCCCCACTCCCTATTCCCTATTCCTTATTTCACTTTAAACTTACTAGCAGTTGCTAATAGCTCTTGCGCCATCCCTGACAAATCTTGGAACACAGTAGCAATTTCTTGAGATTCAGCAAAAGTTTTATTAGCAATTTCTGCTACATCTTGCATTGATTTTGTGACTGTTACAGATTGTGTCATTTGTTTTTGAGTTGCTGCGGTAATCCGCTCAATTAGCTGACTAATTTCGGCAGTTGCAGAAACGATCGCATTTAAGTTTTGACGAGTGTCGCTAACAAGATTTGTACCTTCTACCACCTGCTGAATGCCAATTTCCATAGCTACTGCAACTTCCCCGGTTTCTGCTTGAATCTCCTGGACTAGTTTTTCTATTTCGATGGTTGCTGCTGCTGACTGGCGAGATAAAGAACGAACTTCATCCGCTACAACTGCAAAGCCTTTGCCATATTCACCGGCACGGGTGGCTTCAATAGCTGCATTCAGAGCCAATACGTTTGTCTGTGTGGCAAAATTACCAATCAAATTCACCACTTTAGAGATTTTTTGCGAAGATTCACTGAGGCGTTTAATTTTCTTGCTGGTTTGAGCGACGGTTTCACGAATTCCTTGGATTGCTTTTACAGTTAAGTTCATCGCAGTATCGCCAGACTCTACAGTTTCATTGGCTTGTTGCACCGCTACTTGCACTAACTCAGCATTCGTCACCACAGCTTGAGTAGAGTCCACCATCTGTTGAATCTCACCTAAAGCTGCGGTAATTTCCTCAGATTGTTGTTGTGCTAAATTAGTCAGTCCCGTTAGTGAAGCTTCGCTGTTACCGGAAGTTTGGGCAACTTGTTGAGCAGCCCCCTGTACTTGAAGAACGATTTGGCGCAGTGCTTGCAGGGTATTATTGTAAGCATCGGCGATCGTGCCTAGTTCGTCTTCTGTAATGGGTGCGCGTACTGTTAAGTCGCCGTTGAGGGCGGGTCTAAGGGCTATTAGGAGTTGAATAGATCCTTGTTGTAGTAACTCCTTGGCTGCCTTTTCTCGTGCTGCTGCTTCTGCTAATTTGGCTGATTGTCCTTGCAATTGTTGCAAATATTCAGTCTGTTGTAATGCTAACCCTAACTGGTTGCCAATGCGTGCTAACAAGGTGACTTCCAATTCTTCCCAATCACGAGTTTCAGAATTTTGATAAGCTGCCAGCAATCCCCACAATTGTTCCCCAGCAAATACAGGAACAATTACATAAGCTTTGGCTTCAAATTGCTCTAAAACTTCAATGTGGCAAGGAGAATGACCTACCTGATAAATGTCATTAACAACAAAGTTTTCCCCTTGGGCATATCGACCTCCTTGAGTTTCTTGCAAGTGGGTATCTTCCCAGACAGTCTTGATATCGGGGCCTACCAGTTTTACCCAAGTATGAGCTACTGATTCTGCTACAAATTCACCAGTCCAATTAGGGTTGAAGCGATAGACTGCGACGCGATCGCACCGCAGTAATTGGCGTACTTCTTGAGTGGTTGTTTTGAAGATTTCTTCTACATCTAAAGATTGCCGGATGCGGTTACTGATCTTAGTAACAGCTTTCTCCTGTTCTGCTATCTGAGCTAGTTTGTCAGATTTAACCCGAACTAATTCTAAATAATCTATTTGTGATTTAGCTAGACTAAATTGCAAGCTAATCTGAACCAAAAAGTTCGCTTCCCAGGTTTGCCATTCACGGGAGCTAGAATTTTGATAAGCTGCTAACAAACCCCACAATTTTTCCCCGAAGAATATAGGAACAATTATGTAAGCTCTGGCTTCAAATTGCTCTAAAATCTCAATATGGCAGGGAGCAAGCCCTACTTCATAAATGTCATTAACAACAAAGTTTTCGCCTCTGGCATACCTACCTCCTTTAGTATCTTGCAAGTAGGTATCGTCTAAAACGGTTTTAATATCAGGGCCTACCAGTTTTGTCCAACCAGTACCCACAGACTCAGCCACAAATTCGCCACCCCAGTCAGAGTTAAACCGATAGACAGCGACGCGATCGCATCGTAGTGATTGGCGCACTTCTTGAGTGGTTGTTTTGAAGACGCTATCTACATCTATAGATTGCCGGATGCGGCCTACTATCTTAGTAAAAGCTTTTTCTTGTTCAACTATTTGGGCTAGTTGCTCAGATTTCTTATGCATCTGTTCTAGATATTCGCCTTGTGAGATAGCCACACCAAATTGCAGCCCAATTTGAGTTACAAAGCTTTCTTCCCAAGGTTGCCAATCACGAGGCCCAGAATTTTGGTAAGCTGCCAGCAAACCCCATAATTTCTCTCCAGAAAATATGGGGGCAATGATGTAAGCTTTCATTTCATACTGCTCTAAAATGTCAATATGACATTGAGTATGTCCCATTTTATAGATGTCATTGGCCACAAAACTTTCGCCCTTGGCATAACGTCCTCCTTGAGTGTCTTGTAAGTGGCTATCTTCCCAGACCATGTAAAAATCAGGGCCGACCATTTTTATCCAGCCATTACCCACTGACTCAGCAACAAACTCGCCACTCCAGTCATCTTTGAAGCGGTAAACAGCGACGCGATCGCATTTTAGTAATTGCCGTACTTCTTGAGTGGTTGTTTGAAAAATCTTATCGACATTCGATGCCCGCAAAATTTTGTCGATTACCTTAGCTACAGATTTTTTTGCTAGTATGCGCTGTTGTTCTTCTCTTTTGAATTCAAAACTCTGCAATTTGTATATGAGTTCTGTTGTAATTTGGGATAGTAGGCTAATTTCTACTTCTTGCCACTGCCGCGTTGATAAGCAATTATTTACTACCAGTAATCCCCATACTTTACCTTCTACTACAATCGGTAAACTCAAACTAGCTTTAATTTGAAATTTATCTAGGAGTTGCTTTTGATAAGGGGTAAGTTGAATCTGATTGATATCGTCAATAACTACAGGTTCTATATAATCTTGATTGGCATACAAGCCAAAAATAATTCCTGGAATATTTTCGCCTAAAGTCGGTGTCCAACCTAGTGTTCTAGATTCTGCTAAAACATTACCTGATTCCAGGGAAGTAAACTGATAAATTAAGGCGCGATCGCAGCCAATCTTTTCTCTAATTTGCGCTACAGTGATTTTGAGTAGTGTATTAAGGTCTAGAGCTTGGTGCATATGAGTTGCAATGTCTTGCAACTGTCGCCGCGAAGTTTTAAATTCATGAGCGATCGCATTTAATAAAGATATTTCATTGTTAGCAATATTTGTTATATCAGCTTTACCATTTTGATTTTCTAATTCGGAGATTAGATGCTGATTCTCGTGGCTATTATACAAAAATGTCATTTGATTATCCTCAATTTTTGTGGCTTGTAATAGGTTGATATTTAACGGGTAAGAATGAACTGGTATTTTGCCATCAACAATTAGGAGATGTCAAAATACTATATCTATGTTCAATTATGAATCCCCCACATGGGAGCTTGAATAATCGTTATGGCATCCAAATTAAAAATCATATCCTCGGAATCGTTAATAAAGTATCCCTGCAAGAAAGGTGATATTTTAGGATAAAATAATTCGGTAGTTGGGGGTTTCATCTGCTGAGTATCTAGCCATTCAATATCTATAAGTTGTCGCACCAATAATCCCAAATACTTACCCTTGTTTTCCAGAACAATCGCCATCATTTTTGAAAGTAAGTTTGATCCTTGCGAAATTGGAGGATAACCTAACATTGCCTCTAAATCTACCAACCACAGCATCTCACCCCGCCAGTTATAAATACCTAAAACACTACTGGGCATCTGAGGAACGCCACATATTTCAGGTAATGGTACTTGCAAAACTTCTGTGATATGTTGCAACGAGATTACGGCTGTATCACTGACTCCCAAATTAAAACTTAAAAACTTTTCCCTGGTTTCCAAATTTATTGATCCTTATTCTCTGATGATTTACTGGTAGCAACTATTTGCAATTATTATTTATTAATCAACCGCTTCAAAGTTACCACTAATTCCTCTCGATCAATCGGTTTTGATAAATAACCATCAGCACCCAACATATTGCCCCAAATTTTATCTACATCACTATTTTTTGTTGAGCAAAAAACTACAGGTATTTGGCTAGTATTGGGGTTATTTTTCAGTTCTCGGCAAATTTCAAAGCCACTTTTACCTGGTAATATTACGTCGAGAAATATTAGGTCTGGCTTATTTTGATCTATTTTATCTTGAGCCTCTTCACTGCTTTTGGCACTAATCACAGAATAACCTGCCTGTTGCAAGTAACGGCTGATTATTTCCATATCTGTTAAGCCATCTTCAACAACTAAAACAGTATTCATGGTAGTTACTCATTAAAATATTTTCAGAATGTAAACAGATTTAGACATACAAACAAATCCTAAATGATTTGTGAATAAAGGCATGGAAGACACTAGAGGCTAACCCTAGCTCTTTTGCCATAAACACTATTTCATAACTCAAATAGGACTGCTAGAAATACAAAAAACGTATTTGTCTAATTTTGATCTAATCTTTATTTATTAACCTCAGAAAAAGTACGTAATAAAAACTTCTGAGCAATTAAAATTTCAAGGTAATCAGACTAATTATCAATAAAATTACTAATTTAACCTAATTACAAACCTCTAAATTAGATTTACTCTTATCGATAGATACACTCGCTGTAGGTAAATACTTACGTACTATAGCCATTACCTTATCAGCTACTACAGGTTTAGTGAGAAAATCTGTAGAACCAACTACTTTGGCACGAACTCTATCTATAAGACCATCACTGCCTGTTAATATAATTATTGGTGTGTTGGTAAAGGTAGATATCCGTCGCAACTGAGTGCAAATTTCGTAACCACTGGCAACTGGCATAACCAAATCTAAAAAAATCAGGTCTGGTTTATCCTGAATGAGGTTTGGTAGAGCTTGTACAGCATCTTGAATCTTAACAAACCTCAGTCCATTGGAAGTGATAATATCTTCTAGCATTTTACAGACCTGAGGGCTATCATCCACACAAGCTACTAGTGGAGTAATCCGCTTCTTTGGTTGTGCGCTGCTAGAGTTATTGTTGACTTCAGTAACTCCTAAAGGCAAGTCAGGTACTTCCACCAATTCGATGATTCCTTTAAGAATGTAAGGAAGCAACGAACGCGTTAATGGCAGTACACTCTGCTTCATTTTCACTGCTAAATCTCGTAGAGTAAATTTGCCGTTGATTAAATTGACAAAGTTTTTGTAAACAGATGGGCTTACCATCTGCTGGAGTTGTTCTGGCCGCCGCACAACTGGTGCCAAGTCAGGAGAAAAATTTGCTAAACCAGCTTCTGACCAAATTTTCCACGAGTCTTGCATATGCTTTACAGACATTTCTGCACTCGTGAAGCTCATTGGTGTTTCTAAGATAACTTCTTGGCTGCGATTGCAACTTATAGAAGCAAAATTTCCTTGCAGAGCTAGGTCAAATAATAGTTCTACTATTGTGCTTTCTGCAATAGACTGAATCTGTTCCCGTTGGATTTTCTGTTTTTTATAAAATATTTCTAGAAGGCGATAATCCCAATAATCGATTGATAAGTCTTGTAAACGCAACTGCAATTTATCAACATCAATCTGAGGACAATTCTGGGACATATGTCTACGCCAGCGCCGGAAGGGATGAGTTCCACCTGTTGCCCAAACTATGCGTCCTAGCCGATAATAAAAAGTCCATTGACTGCCCTTTGAACTTTTAATATTTAATTTGCCATTGTATTGCAATTGAGTACAAGTTTTAAATTCATTAACTATGTTATTTGAAAAAATAAGTTCTGGGTGGGTCATACTTTATTCCTTTTATTAAAAAGCCAGGTGTTGAAAAACCCACATTGGCTACATAGTGGTCAGTAGATATGTCAACAAGTGCAAATACATTTGGTATATAGGGGACTAAATCAAGTCTATTAAAAAGACAATAAAGATGTGAAATGGCAAAAATTTTGCTAGTAACAAACCTATTTATTCAAGAGTTTATTATTGGCATATTTTATTTTTCTCCTAATCTTTAATCGCTTGATTAACTTATATAATCCACATCATTATTGATATATTATTTTAAGAATTTTTCTAGGAAATCATATCCGTATAAGTTCTGAATTTTTGTTTGAAAAGAATTAGCAGCTTCTAGAAATTTTTGTTATAGCTATTAAGATTGGCAATAAATGTTAAAAATATTGATTTAAATTAATATTTATTCATATCTTTTACTTAGCTTGAAGTTATCTAGAGAACATTGTACTTACAAAAAAGGCGTGCTACTAAGAAAAGTAACAGCCATTGATAGAGTATTTATTGAGGAAAATTTCTTTAAGCTTGGTTGTGGTTTTGATAACTTAAAACAGCTGCTCTGAGATTACTTTGATGTTCTGAAAGCAACCGATCGCCCTCGTCTTTTTCCAAACCAGTCCAGTGCATTAATAGCGCTAGCTTAACCCATTTACCACTGCGTTCTAATAAGAAGCCAGCAGCTTCCCGACTTAAACCTGTGAGGTCTTGCAAAATTCGCAAAGCGCGATCACGTAACTTTTGATTTGTTACTGCTACATCCACCATCCGATTGCCATAAACCTTGCCTAGCTTGACCATCACTCCAGTGGAAAGGATATTTAAAGCTAATTTTGTGACTGTACCAGCTTTCAAGCGAGTTGAGCCAGCAATTATTTCTGGCCCTGTCAATAGGCGAATGTCAATATCGGCATCAAAGCTAACTTGTTCAGCTGGAACACAGGCAATAAAAATAGTAGTGGCTCCCCGTTGACGAGCAGCATGAAGCGCACCGTGGACATAAGGCGTTGTCCCACCAGCAGTAATCCCGACTACTACATCTAGCTGGGTAATTTGTCGCCCTGCGATCGCAGCCTCGCCATCTTGGATGCTATCTTCTAAATCCTCGGAACTGCGTATCAGTGCGCCAGCCCCACCAGCAATAATCCCCTGTACCAACTCTGGGGGTGTACAAAAAGTAGGTGGACACTCAGCAGCATCCAACACTCCTAACCTGCCACTTGTGCCCGCACCGATATAAAATAAGCGTCCTCCGTGGCGCAAACGTTCTGCGGTACGCTCAATTGCTTGTGCCAACTGAACTTTCGCCGCCGCAACCGCCTCGACTGCTTTTTGGTCTTCGCTATTAAACAGCTCCACCAATTCCAGAGAACTGAGCTGGTCTAAGTTAAGACTGTTAGGATTTACCAGCTCGGTTAAAAGATGTCCACGTTCCTGCAAGTTTGTCATTTGTCCTTTGTCCGTTGTCCGTTGTCACGTTGTCCGTTGTCATTAGTCACTTAGCGACCAATGACCAATGACCAATGACGAATGACCAATGACCAATGACCAATGACCAATGACTAATGACTAATTACAACAATCCTTCCAATTTGCGACGCATCTTCTCTAGTTCAGAATCAGATAATTCTGGTTCTTCTAGTGGCTGTTGATTGAGAGGGAAAGTGTCTTCAACAGTATCCTCCTTCTGGGCATCTACTTGCCAGTCGGTTTGTTCGACGTTAAGTTCTGGGGGAGTTACAACTAAATTGCTGTTTTCTGGGATGATTTCCCATTCATATCCAGCACTTTCGCAAAATTCCTTGATTTCCTCAGCATCGATTGGCTCTGGTGTAGGTGAGGGGAAATCCTGAGCTTCCAGCATCAGGGCAAAGCGCGTCGCGTCGTCTTCTGACTCGAACATCAGAATTTTATTGCGATTGCCCTCCCGAATTGTGTGAATCCCCTCATTTTCGGTTCGAGCATTAAAAATTAACACAAAGACACGCATTGGTGTAATCATCTGTCTTTTTTTAAGGTCTATTCATATTAAAGTTTGACGTTGTGCCTGTGCGAAAGTCACAGGAACAATTTTCACTCTATTGAGATCAGATTTACCGGAAAACGCCAATATTATTAAGCATAAGTATTGGATCAGGGAAATACCGTAACTCAAGCAATTAGCTCTTGGGTTTAGTTGGCGTATCCTGGAAATGGCATACTGAATCAATGTGTCAGTTAATGCTTGTGTGTGCCAGCAACATCGGGCAATTAATACAGTGAAAGCAAATGACTAAATCTCCCAATCAAGATATTCTGTCTCCGTCCCCTATCCGCAAGCGTCTGTGGTTGCTGGTGTTGAGTCGGGGTAGTATTACTTTGAGCGGACTTTTACTGTTAGGAGTTGTCGTTGGTATTTGGCGGTTGTGGACTTTTGTCCAAACAGAGTTAACGCCGTTGGCACAACAAAGTCTGACTACTACACTCAACCGTCCGGTAAAACTAGGAAGAGTCAGACAATTTTCCTTGACAGGAGTGCAGTTTGGGGCTTCAGCTATCCCGGCGACACCTACAGATCCAGATCGGGCCACAATCGAAACTGTAGACGTGGGTTTTGACCTGTTACAACTAATCTTTAACCGCAACTTAAAGCTAGATGTTACCTTAGTCAACCCAGATATTTACATTGACCAGGATGACCAAGGACGCTGGATTTCCACTAAAATAGCGTCGTCACGTGAAGGCGGTGCAATTAAAACCGATTTGGATTACCTGCGGTTTCGCAATGCCAAGCTGTCCTTGATGCCGCAGAAGAGGGCAGGGCAGGCAGGGAAAGCAACATCTCCTTTATCTCCTGTGGGGTTTTCTCAAATCAATGGTTCTGCCCAACTTTTAGCGAATAATCAGTTGATCAGGTTTAATGTAGGGGGTCAAGCTGACAGTGGTGGCAGTATTTCTATTCAGGGAGAGACGCGTTCTAGGGTGCTAGCAGGCAACTTTCACTTGCAAGCACAAGACTTGTTGGCTGCGGATATTACTCGGTTGATTAAGTTGCCAGTGAACTTACAGGCAGGTCGAGCCAATGGCGACTTGTTAGTTCGGTTAACACCAGGACAGCAGACTTTATTGTATGGCAGTGCTGCTGTGCAAGGGGTAACACTTCAAATACCCAAAGTCCCGCAACTGTTGACCAATAGCCAAGGAAATCTCCGCTTCCAGGGGACGGAGTTGCAGTTAAACAATGTTACTACCAACTACGGCAAAATTCCCGTAGTGGCTGCGGGAATCATCGACGCTCAAGCAGGCTTTAAGTTGACAGGGCGTGTAAATACGGTGAGTTTGGCTAATGCCCAGGATACCCTCAAAGTAAAACTACCTGTGCCGATCGCTGGACAAGTACAAGCTGATTTGCAGATTACCGGATCAACTAAAGAGCCAATTATCTCAGGCACAGTTACCACTATCCAAACTGCTCGGATTGACAAAGTTGATTTTAATAGCATCAGTAGTAAGTTTGAGCTTGCTACTAGTTCCTCTTTAATTACCCTGAAAGATATTCAAGGTAAAGCTAAAGTTGGTGGTGATATCACGGGTGCTGGCACAATTCAACTCGGTAAAACCCCGCGAGTAGATATAAATTTTGCTGGTAAGAATCTTCCAGGGAATGCGATCGCAAAAGTCTATGAAATAACACCCAGCTTCCAAATCGGCAATGTCTCAGGTACTGCTCAACTAACTGGCGCTCCCACCAATGTCCAAACTTTGGTACAGTTTCAAGCTCCTAACGGAACTTACCCCGGAACTGGTGAAGTTGCAATTGCTCCAAATCGCAACGTTTCTTTCCGCAATGTAGCTCTGAATGTCAGTGATGGTACAGTCCGGGCAACTGGTAGTTATGCCAATGAGCGTTGGCAAGCTGTGGCTGTTGCCTCTGGGGTAAAATTAGAACCCTTTGTAGACAAAAGTCAACTGCAAAATGTCTCTTTGGCGGAAGCACAGTTTAATGGTCGTCTTATTCTCTCAGGCAGCACAGCACCATTTAAAATTACTACGATTCGCAGTGATGGTGGAGGAGTTGAAATTGGCGGCGGTACAGTTGCAGTTTCTAATATCCAGCTGCAAGACCAAAGCTTCTCTGCTCAACTTGTAACTAATGGTGTGCGGTTGGGACAAATATTGAAACAGTCTCCCCCAGCTTTAAATAATCCATTGGCGGGTACATTTCAAATTGCAGGCAACAGAGATAATTTCAGCCTGAAAACCCTCCGTGGTAGTGGTGAAGGTCGCCTTGCTCTTGGCGGTGGTACGGTTACAGCCTCTAATATTCAAGTGGCTAATGGTGTTTATCAGGCGCAAGTTAAAGCCAATAATGTCCCTGTGCAGCAGTTGGCAACGCTACCAAAGCAGTTCCAGGGAGCGTTAACTGGTCAGTTCAATGTAGCGGGTTCTGTTGATTCTTTTAAGCTGCAAACTATTCAAGCCAACGGTCAGGCGCAGATAAATGTTGCGCGTGGGACTATTACAGCCTCTAATATCCAACTTGCCAATGGTATGTATCAGGCACAAGTTCAGGCTAAGAATGTACCTGTGCGACAGTTGGCAGCAGTACCACCGCAGTTTGGAGGGACGTTAACTGGCCAAGCAAACGTGGCGGGTTCTGTTGAGTCCTTCCAACCGCAAACTATCCAAGCTAGTGGTCAGGGGCGGGTGGATGTTGCAGGTGGAATTATTACAGCCTCTAATATCCAAGTGGGAAATGGTGTATACCAGGCGCAAGTTCAAGCAAATAACGTACCGTTGCAGCAGTTAGCAGCAGTACCACCGCAGTTTAGAGGGACGTTAACTGGTCAAGCAAACGTGGCGGGTTCTGTTAAGTCCTTCCAACCGCAAACAATTCAAGCTAGTGGTCAAGGACGACTGGATGTTGCAGGTGGAACGATCGCAGCCTATAATATCCAATTGGCTAATGGTCGCTATCAAGCTGTAGTTGATGCTTCCGGTGTGGAATTAAATCGGTTAAATCAGCAATTACGAGGTCAATTTGGCGGTCAGTTGCAATTAGCTGGCGCATTAGGCTCATCCAAATTAGCTGATGTGCGTGCTGCTGGACAGGTGCAATTATCCCAAGGTATCCCTGGTTTTGAGCAACCCCTGACGGCTGCGATCGCTTGGAGTGGTGAAAGGCTTACTATTGAACGAGCAACTGCTCCCGGTTTAAGTGTTACTGGTAACATATTAGCCAATGCAAGAAAGGCAGGTATACCGGAAATTACTGCCCTAAATCTTAACGTCCAAGCGCAGAATTACAACTTAAAACAGTTACCGATCAATCTTCCTAATCAGGTTGCTGTGGCGGGGAGAGTAGATTTTAATGGACAAATCACTGGTAAGCTGCCCTTGCCAAATGTGGTAGGGCAAATTAATTTACGAGACTTGGTTGTTCAAGACATTGCTTTTGAGCCGTTGTTAACTGGAAACATCGATTCAGTACAGGGACGCGGGTTAAATTTGAACTTGGCGGGTAATAGCGATCGCGTAGCCTTCAATTTAGATGCCAATAATCGCCCGAAATCTTTCTTAGTTAAATGGCAGCAAGCATCAGCTATAGGCAATGTGCAAGGGAATGATTGGGCGCTTAAACTTGCAAATTTCCCCTTACAAATATTGAATTTAACTCCGCCACCAGTTACTCGACTGGGTACTGGTAAGATAACTGGGTTGTTAACTGGAGATTTGCTGTTTAATCAGCAGACATTGGCAGCAACGGGGAATTTAGCGATCGCTAATCCGCAAATTGGCCGGCTTAAAGGCGATCGGTTAGCGGCTCAATTCCGCTACAGTGATGGGAAAGGCACACTTGCCAGTAGTGAGTTTGTCAAAGGCAAAAGTAGCTACGCTCTTGTCGGTACTTTTGCCCAAAGCCCTAAAGGCCCTCAACTACAAGGTAAACTAAACGTCAACCAGGGAGAGATCCAAGATGTTCTAACTGTAGCGCAGATATTTGATTTACAAAATTTGCCAGGTGGTTCAGCAGAAATCTACGGCACAGCAGAGGATCTAACCACTATCCCCCAAGGAACGCCAAATCAACCTTTATTAACCCAAATCCAACGGTTTTCTGAAATTAAAGCTTTGCTAGCAGAACAGGAAGAACAGCGACTTAATTCCACTCCTATACCAGATTTGGCAGACTTAAAAGGCACTTTCAACGGGGAAGTGGCTGTAAATACAGCTACAGCCAATGGATTATCAGTGGATTTCAATTTGAATGGACAAAACTTTGCCTGGGGTAAAGAAAAAGAACGAAATCGTTTTTATACTGCCGACAAAGTGATTGCCGAAGGCAACTTTGAAAACGGTGTTTTGAGTTTGCGACCTTTACGGATTGAATCTGAAAACAGGCTGATTGCCTTCACGGGTAACGTTGGCGGTGATGAACAATCTGGCCAGTTACGGGTGAATAATTTTCCGGTACAATTACTGAATAATTTTGTCAAACTGCCAGTTGGAATCACAGGTAATCTTAACGGTACAGCAGCGTTAGCAGGCAGCATTGCTAATCCCCAAGCTAGAGGGGAATTGCAAATCACAGAAGGATTATTGAATCAGAAAAAAATAGACTCAGCGATCGCAAGTTTCAGCTATGCCAACGGACGCTTAAACTTTAATAGTACTGTAGCAGTTCCTGGGCCAAAACCTGTTGATATTACTGGCAGCATCCCTTATAAATTGCCTTTTGCTTCCGTGGCACCAGACAGTGAACAAATCAGTTTAGAAATGAAGTTAGAAAACGAGGGATTGGCACTGTTAAACGCATTGAATAATCAAGTGGTATTTGAGGAGGGTAAAGGAGAAGTAGACCTTAAGGTAAGTGGAACATTACAAGAACCCGAAGTAAATGGAATTGCCACCATTAATGATGCTATTTTTTCAGCCCAGGCTTTGCCAGGAAAGCTGGAAGATGTCACAGGTAGAATACTGTTTAATTTTGACAACATCTCAGTAGAAAATTTTCAAGGTAGATTTAGCCGTGGGAAGGTAGAAGCTGCTGGAAAAATTCCCATTTTCAACAATGAAAACGTGATTATCGACAATCCCCTAACTGTTAATCTCGATCAGCTAGCGTTAAATCTGAAGGGACTTTACCTGGGAGGTGCTAGCGGCAATTTACAGATTACTGGTTCTGCCCTTAGCCCAGTAATTGGTGGTAAAGTAAATTTATTTGATGGTCAGGTATTGCTGGCAGAATCTACCGACGCTGCTTCATCTGGAAATAGTGGTCTGGGTGTATCACCCATAAAAGATAATAAGCAGAGTAAAGCTGAAATTGGGAATGGCATAGGAAATGCGACCGCTAGATTTAATAATCTAGATTTAGAACTCGGTAAAAACGTCCAAATTACCCGTCCTCCTATTCTCAACTTCCGCGCCACTGGTAATCTCATAGTTAACGGCTCAATCAATCAGCCAATACCCGATGGTACTATTCGGTTAGAACAAGGTGGGGTGAATTTATTTACTACCCAATTTAACCTTGCTCGTGGTTATCAACACACTGCAACTTTTAGCCCCTCTCAACCCCGCGACCCCAACTTGGATATACAGCTATATGCCAAAGTACTAGACGTAACTCAAAGTAATGACTTCAGCCGGATAAATACCACAGGTTTATCAGCCTTAGAGAGTGTTCGAGTCGAAGCCACTATCAACGGTCTCGCCAGCAAACTGAACGAAAATCTAGAACTAACAAGCAGTCCGTCACGTAGTCAAACCGAAATTGTTGCTCTTTTAGGAGGTGGATTTGTAGACACCCAAGGACGTGGCGACAGTACTTTGGGTTTGATTAACATCGCAGGTTCGGCTGTGTTCAACAATCTTCAGTCAGCTTTTAACCAGATTGGGAGTACCTTTGGCTTAAGTGAACTGCGAATATTTCCTACTATTATTTCTGATAATCCCGAAGCTGGAAGGAGCAGTTCAACTTTGGAATTAGCAGCAGAGGCTGGGGTTGATATTTCTTCAAAAATCTCGGTTTCCAGCATCAAGATTTTGACAACAAATGACCCATTCCAGTGGGGTGTTAATTACCGAATAAACAATGAGTTTCGTGTGCGTGCTTCCACTAATTTAACCGATGATAGTCGTGCAGTAGTGGAGTATCAAACGCGATTTTAAATAAATCTCTTAAATTTGAAATTACGAATTACTTTCTGTTCCATCTTCTCCTTGCTTATCAATAGTTTGTCGTACCTGTTCAACATTCAATTCTAATGCTTGGGCGATTTGCTCTATACTTAAACCAAACTTAAGCAGACGGGGTATAGTCTCCAGCTTTGTTTCTTCTCGAACCTCCTCTTTTACTTCCTGCTTTGTTTCTTCCTTTACTTCCTGGTAAAATGGATATTTAAATATTTTAAGATTATCGTGGCTGATAGGGCAATATCAGATTGTGATATTATCTCCTCCTTCTTGATTGATAACTAATCGCAAAATTGATAATCCTAAAATTATCAAAAATAGCACTAAACCAATGGTGCAAGCATAGCTGATTTCCAAATTACCAAAAGCTTGCTCATATAGATAATAAACAATTGTTTTCGAGCTACTGAGTGGGCCACCTTGGGTCATAATGTATACTTCTTCAAACACTTTGGTGGCAGAAATAGCCGAAATCACAGCCACTAGTGCTAAATATGGCTTCATCAAAGGTATGGTAATATCCCAATGTTTGCTGATACCATCAGAGCCATCGATCGCAGCGGCTTCGTAAACATCAGCAGGAATTGATTGTAACCCCGCTAAGTAAATCACCATATAGTAGCCTAGTCCCTTCCACACGGTGACAGCCATGACGCTGGCAAGAGAAATTGGTACGATGCCAAAAATTTTTGCTGGGCTAGTTAGCCAAGGAATACCTTCTGGAACAAGGCCCAAAGCTTTTAGGAACTGATTGAGTAATCCGTTTTCTGCATACAGCCATTTCCAAGCTATTCCCGCAACCACCATTGAAATTACCACTGGGGCGTAGTATGCGGATCTAAACCAATTCATCCCCCGCAGTTTCTGATTTACTAAAATTGCCAGCACTAGGGGAGCAATTACTAAAATTGGGACTACACCCACAAGATATAAAAAAGTGTTTTCCAAAGTTTTCCAAAAAACTGCATCCTTCCAAAGTTTAAAGAAGTTGGCGAAACCTATCCATTGTGGCGGCTGAACTATATCTTCATAGCTAGTAAAGCTGAGATAAAACGCTTGCAGCGCAGGCAAAAAGACTGTTAACGCCAAAAGAACTAAGGCTGGTAGTAAAAATAAATAGGGGGTAAGTCGCTGTTTGATGAATATCCAATTTTTAGGTGTCAATTGATTCATATAATGTTTAATAGTTGTTTTCGCTTTGTCAGCAATAATTTGGAGATGTGAGTAAATTTAAGCTTCAATATTCTAAAGGCATATATTTACAATTTGCTGTAATAGCTCAGAGATAAACGACAATGGAAACTCAGCACAACCCGCCAATTGAACATCAAAATGTCCCCATAAACCACCGTGGGCTACATGAATTTTTGTATAGTTCCGACGACGAACACACCACCACTGAGGTGAGTATAACCCCTGAACTGGTAAATAATGGTACTGAAATCATTGACCTTGAGACTTGGAGTACAGCTGCTCAAAACGCTAAAATCGCAGGTGTTTACTCAGTATTAGACGCAGAACGCCACACGCAGTACATCGGCTATTCTCGGAATGTCTTGCTTTCCCTAAACAGTCATATCACCCAAAATGGTCAGCAAAAGTGTGCTTTTGTGCGGGTGCAAGCATTCAAGTTTCCCAAGCGTCAAGAAATGGAAGATTTGCGAGATGCGTGGATAGCAGAACTCGAAACCACACCACCTGGTAATGCAACTGATTGCGAAATGTGGGCTAGCACGGTAGGCGAAGCTGCAAAGGCGGTAATGTCAGAGGCGGAACGTCAAGCCTACGAGGAGAAAAAGCTAAAACTGCGGAAAGCAATGGCTGATACAACCCTCTCTAAAGAGTCAGAAACAATAGATGCGAGTATAGCCGAACGTCAGCGTCAACTTGAAGCTGCTGTAACAAATGATGACTGGAGTGTAATTATCGACGCACAAACACAAGAAACCAAGTCTTAGGATGAGTGTTCAGTCCTCTCGTTATTTCCCCACTTGGATACCCTATTATGAAATGCGCTTACCCTGGTGTTTTAGGAGATGGAGGTGCGATCGCAGTTTATATATTCTGCCATAGAAAGTAATTTAATTGAAGTGATCGCTTTATTATGCTTACTCGTTTGAGGTGAATGAGTATTCGTGCCAATCGCTTAGGGGGCGATACCCAATCGCTTGATAAATATGATTGGCTGTGGGATTGGCTAAATCTGCTATGAGGAAACAATGGTGGCATCCTTGGTCTAGCAGTTTTTGGCTTAACGCTGCGACACAGGCAGTAGCATATCCTTTGCGACGATACTCTGGTGGTGTATAAGCTAAATTGATCCGACCAATTGTAGGTAACACTTGTTTACTAGACGCAATTGAAACTGGAGTGTTATCAACCCAAAAATAAGTATTCTGCTGTTTCAATCGATTATCTACCTGGTGTTCGACATCTTCGCTCACCGCTTCATCTATCTCAGAGAAAAATGCAGCAAGCCACTCAACCAAAAGAGAGCGATCGCTTTCAGTTGCCAGTCTGAGATATCCTCTGGCTGTTGAGACTCTTTGCACTGCCGTTAATTGGTAAATTTTCATTACCACCGACCGTTGATAGAATTGCCCTGTCAGTGTTTGCCAAGTTTGCGAGAATATTTCTACCTCTTTAGCCAGTCCCATGATTCCTGGGAGTTGCTCTTGACGCAAATCTTGAGCAATCAATCGCAAAGTATCCATATTCTGGGCTTTGGATAGGATCAATTTTTGGGGTGGGGTGCGGATGGCAACAGCCAGAATCTCACCATTTGTTTGGACAATTGCTAAATAAGGCTTACCTACATAACGTTCTGGGTTATGCAACAAGGTATGCAAGATACTAAGCAAAAGATTATTTTCTACCTGATGCTGAAGTAAGTAAGCCTGAGTACAGTCCCAAAATTCCTGAATGTTGTCGAATTTATGTAGTTGCATGATTTGCCTAACTACGAACCAAGTAAAGAGTTGTGCTATCTAGAACCTTCTATATATTATTGTGTAGCTTCCAATCATCTATCACTACTACATCAAGCTGGAGTGCGATCGCTGCCTCTACACCTAAATATCTGAAGGTAGTTTTTTGCTTACCATCACTTTTGTTTATCGTTTTGTAAAGTAATAATATTTGCTTCTATCGTTTAACCATCGTACATTAAAAGTTATCAGGGTAAACACAGACAGAAATAACGCCAAGGGGTGCAACATGAATCCATTCAAAAAAGTATCACCCAACAATGTTGATGTAAAAGTAATTCAAAAACCTCAAATTGTGGAGATACAACCAGCAGCCCAAAACATTTCCACTGAACCACTGACTCGCGGACAACGCATTGCTGATAAATTAGCGATGAAAGTGGGTTCTTGGGGATTTCTCATTGGGCAAAGCGTTGTTTTAGCTGGGTGGGTTGGTATAAACGCAATGCCTGGGGTTCCCCACTGGGATGAATCACCGTTCATGATGCTCAATTTGGTGTTTTCATTTGCCTCAGCCTATACAGCACCAGTTGTCTTGATGAGCCAAAATCGTCAGTCTGATACTGATCGGAGAAATGCCGAAATTGACCATCAGGTGAATTTGAAAGCTGGACAAAATATTGAACTGCTACATGAAAAATTGGATGACTTACATACTCAAAAACTGAACGAACTGACCCAAATTATCAAGGAACAGCAGCGAGTTCTTCATGAGCTTCAAGTAAGTCTAGTGCCTGAATCTAAAGAGGTTAAAGTGAGTGTATTGCCAGGACTGTACGTCCAAAATGGCGCTCAATCACCCAAGTAAGTTATTGTTAACAAAGCTTTCACTGTTGACCAACCAGTTATGGACAATAACAAAGTTATTGATAAGTTAGTTCGTCGATAAATATTACTAAATAAGGCATTTGTAAGGATATATTTGGCAAAATTGTACAGAATTAATAAAAAAGTGTCAAATGGTCAGAAAAGTAATCGAGTTATAATGACACAGCAGAAACAGCACAAACTTGTAAACCTACAGGTGTGTGGATAATCACAGATTCCACACCAAATACTTGGGCGATCGCATTTGGTGTCAGAACTTGTTCAGGCGTACCAACTTCCCAAAGATGACCCTGTTTTAATAATGCAATACGAGAGCTATACCGTGCTGCTAAATTCAATTCGTGTAAAACTGTGATAATAGTTAATCCCTGCTGCTGATTTAGTTCTTTAAGTAGTTCCAATAGTTGCAGTTGATAGTTAATATCTAAAAAAGTTGTAGGTTCATCTAATAGTAAAATTTTTGGCTCTTGCGCTAGTGCCAGGGCTAAAAAAGCCCGTTGTCTTTCACCACCTGAGAGTTTTTCGACTAAGCGATCGCTAAATTTTTCTAGCTGTGTCTTTTCAATTGCAGCTTCCACTTTGACCCAATCTTGGGCGTTTAATTCCCATTGCCACCAAGGTTGATGTGGCGTACGTCCTAAGCTTACTAATTGTCGCACTGTTAAGCCAACGGGAACCGTTTGCTGTTGCGGTAATAATGCCAGTTTCTGTGCGACTACATTTGGAGGTTGAGAGTGAATTGCTTTGCCATCAAGTAGTACTGTTCCCTGCTGTGGAGAGAGAATACGACTCAGCAATTTGAGTAAAGTAGATTTACCTGAGCCATTAGCACCAACTAAACTCAACCATTCTCCTGTTTGCAGAGTCAGGTTAATGTCTTGAACAATTGGTACTAAGGTGTAACCGCCTGTGAGGTTTTGCAGTTCGAGTGGCATTTCAGAAATTCAAAAATGAGAAATTTAATTTTATTAGAATGTAATTTTAGCGAGTATACCAAACTAATTCTAAGTCTTTAACGCTTAAAGGAATTAAAATATCAGCGATCGCTACTGCGTAAATTACTCAAATTAGAAACAAAGTGCTGTTTACTTGCGGAAAATACTAAAATGAGTGCGTGATCTACCGAGATGAGAAAGCAATCAAGCATTTTGAGAAAGCAATATGCCTTTTTGCTTGCTAAATCTACCGAGATGAGAAAGCAATCAAGCATTTTGAGAAAGCAATATGCCTTTTTGCTTGCTCAAATATTACAATGAGAAAGCAATTGGCATTAAACTGCTTCTAATTTTTTCTCCCCCTGCCTTCCAAAACGATTCATTATTTTTTAGTTGGAAGTCCTTTAAGGGGGTAGCGCAGCCGTGCGTTTTTACTTATTGCCGCACAATAAGCCAAACCGAATTAGCCCACGCTGATAACCGCGACGCATTAATCCCAGAGATAATGCCCCTTGGATGGTAGTCCAACCAGCATTTAGTAAGCCCCAAAACGCTTGGGGAGTGAATGCGGAATCAATGACTACATTCCAAAAGGGGGCGACAGCCTGCGACCAATCAGCAGTGCGGATATTGTTTAATGGTAGTTGACGTGCGATCGCTTCGTACTCTGGCAAAGAAATCACATAAGGCAAACAATACACCCGATAAATATCCTGCAAATGCTTTTCTTCATCAGGCGTTAGTGGGGATTCATCAGTTGGTCGATGACACCAAGTCACCATAATTAACTTGCCACCAGGCTTCAATACTCGATAGCACTCTTGGAGAAACTTGGTTTTATCTGGCATGTGTTCACCGCTTTCTAGCGACCAAACCAAGTCAAAAGAATCATCAGCAAAGGGCATTGCTTGAGCATTTGCGACTTGGAACTGTGTTCTTAGGCTCAAATTAGCTTCCATTGCGCGTTCCGTTGCTCTCGCGGCTTGTACAGGACTCAGTGTAATGCCTGTAGCCTTAGCATTAAACTTGTGTGCGAGGTATAAAGAACTGCCGCCAATGCCACAACCCACATCTAAAATATTGTCAGCTGCTTGTACCCCTGCCCAATTCAGCAGTTCTTCGATTAAATCAATTTGAGCCTGACGGCGGTCTTTTTTCTGGGTACCATCAGCACCGTAATAGCCGTGGTGCATGTGTTCGCCCCAAATCTGTTCCCACAGACCAGAGGAAGCATCGTAAAATTGCTGGATTTGCTGATAAAGTGTTGCACTCATGAAAAAAGCAGTGTTAAGACAAAGCCGAATTAAAAAAACATACACATTAGGCTACCATGTGTGTTTTTAATTAAAATAGGATCTTTTGGTTTGCAGGGATAATAAACTCCGGTTTCTCTTCTCTGGAGAAATTTACTGATTTTCCCTTAATAAGCTGCCTTTGCTCTCATTTGCATACCGGATGTTTCCGGGATGCCTAGGATGATTGAGTTTTTTAATTTGAAATTTTCAATTAATTATGACTGTTGCTCGCACAATTTGTTTGGGTTTTCTCGCTGTTATCGCTGTAGGTACTATTCTATTGATGATGCCTTTCTCGACTAGCAATGGTACGTGGAATAACCTGATTGTGGCATTATTCACCTCGACATCCGCAGTTTGTGTCACAGGTTTATCAGTAGTTGATCCTGGTACTTATTTTTCCTTTTGGGGTCAGTTATTTATTGCGCTATTAGTTCAGATTGGCGGTTTGGGCTACATGACAACTACTACATTTCTGATTTTGCTCATTGGTCATAGGTTTGATATGCGGCAAAAAATAGCGATTCAACAAGCTTTAGACCGACCGGGGATGAGTGGTAGCGCCCAAGTAATCCGTTCAATTATTGCCACCACTTTAATTTTTGAAATTACAGGTATATTTTTACTGCTACCAGCTTTCGTTCCTGAGTATGGATGGAGTAAAGGACTTTGGTTAGCAATTTTTCATAGTATCAATTCTTGGAATAATGCTGGTTTTAGTTTATTTAAAGATAACTTAATTGGTTATCAGTCATCCTTCTTAGTAGTCTTCACCGTTACAATACTAATTATTTTTGGGGGAATTGGGTATCAAGTAATTTTGGAAATGTACTTTTGGGTGCGCGATCACATTTTAAAAAATTCTATTAGAATGCAAAGATTTTCTCTAGACTTTAAAGTTGCGACCAGCACAACATTGATATTATTATTTCTAGGGCTAGTTGCTTTTTTCTGTATAGAGATCAGAAACCCTGAAACATTTGGTTCTTTAAATTTACGCGACCAAATATTAGTAGCGTGGTTCCAATCCGTTACTCCTAGAACTGCTGGTTTTAACACCATCGATATTGGCAAAATGACCACTGCTGGTCTATTTATTACGATCGCGCTAATGTTTCTTGGTGCAAGTCCAGGTGGTACAGGAGGAGGCATGAAAACAACAACCTTGAGGGTCTTGACCAGTTGCACTAAAGCTATACTCCAGGGGAAAGAAGAAGTTTTATTGTATGATCGCAAAATAGCAATATCTTTAATTTTGAAAGCTGTGGGTGTGTTAGTGGGTTCAGTAGCGGCTGTGATTTTAGCTACGATTTTAATAAGCCTCACAGATCCAACATTAGATTTTATTAAAATTTTGTTTGAAGTGGTATCAGCCTTCGCCACTGTAGGGCTTTCTACAGGCATTACAGCAAGTATTTCTACAACAGCAAAGCTCATCTTAATTGTCACGATGTACGTTGGACGAGTAGGTATTTTACTACTGATGTCCGCTATACTAGGAGACCCCCGCCCCACTAGAATTCACTATCCTGAAGAAAATTTACTCGTGGGATAGAGAGTAGGGAGTAGGGGAGGCAGGGGGAGAATAAGTAATGACCAATGACTAACGACTAATGACTAACAACTAAACTGATAAAATATACATTGAAAGGCAAAAAATAAAATTTTTAATTCAAGCTGTATGAGCGTTTTTTGCCCTAAATACAGGGAGCCATAATAAGGATAACAACGGTGAATCTGTCATCATTAAGCTTTTTTCGCAGTTTACGTAAAGATAACCAGCAATTTGCTGTAATTGGGTTAGGTCGTTTTGGTAGGTCTGTCTGTTCCACACTGCATAATTTTGGTTATCAAGTGCTGGCAACAGATGTTGATGAAAAACGAGTTTCAGAAGCATTAACTGAGGGAATCGTTGGTCATGCGTTGCAACTAGACTCTACAGAACCAGCCGCACTCAAAGAAGCTGGAATTTTTGAATTTGATACTGTAATTGTAGCGATTGGCAACTACGTTCAAGAAAGCATCATAACTACCCTAAATGTGAAAGAGGCTGGTGTCCCTCACGTAGTTGCCAAAGCTTCTAGTGAAGTTCACCGCAAACTGTTGCATCGAGTAGGAGCAGATCATGTTGTTTTTCCTGAGTACGAAGCGGGTTGCGCCCTAGCGCGTACACTTACCAAACCAGCAATCTTAGATCGGTTTGACCTCGACCCAGATAACAGTATTGTAGAGGTAATCGTGCCTGATGAATTTCATGGTCAAACGATCAGTGAACTTCAACTTCGCAACCGCTACGGTTTGAATCTGCTAGCCGTAAGTCAGGATGGTAAATTTCAAATTAATCCTAACCCCACCAAGCGTTTAGAACGTGGTTCAGCAATGGTAGTTATTGGTTGTAATAAAGATATCAATCGTTTACCAATTTAAAAAATTTAAAAGTTGAAAGTTAGGAGTTAGAAATTATTAACTATCAAGGAAAATAAAAACGCCAGTCGCCAGAATTTAGGTTGAATTATGACGACTGACGCATGACTTCTTCTTTTATTCTTAACTCTGAGTTTTTTATTGTCCGGGACTCGTTGTAGTAGACTATGGTTCAACTAAGGTAGGAACATTACCAGGGTTGGTTGGAGTTTCTGGTTGATTTGGCGTTTGTGTCTCCGGTGTTTGTATTACATTACTTGTGTTGTCTGGAGTCTGAGAGGGAGTAGCTGTTTGACTAGCTTGAGACTGCTGCTGCCCAATTTTCTGGGCAATTTGCTGCATTAGCTGCTCAATTTTTTCAGCTTGTTCAATGTTCCCTTGCTCACGATATTCGTTATGGGCACGTTTCAATACTCGACCAGCTTTCTTGATCTCGCCCTGATTATATAAAGTTATTCCCAAGTTATGGTAAATTGATGCGTTTTTAGGATTTAGGCGAATAGCTTGCCGATAAACAGAAATAGCCTCAGAAGCTTGACCTTGAATTGCTAGCAAATTTGCCATATTGTTATAGGCTGTGGCATTTTTAGGATCTAGCTGCAAGGCTTGGCGATAAGTAGCGATCGCAGGCTCTATTTGACCTTGTTGTTGCAAGGCGATCGCTAAGTTAAAATAAGCCTTAGCGTTGCTGCTATCTAAATTAATTGCTTGCTGGTATGCTGCGATCGCATCCTCAAGCTGTCCTTGTTCATAGAGCGCCAAACCCATATTATACAACGCTGCTACCCTTGTGGCATCTATCACAAGGCTCTGGCGATAAGCTGTAATCGCTGCGTCTTTTTCTCCTTGTCGATGCAGCACTAACCCCAAATTGTAATAAGCTTCACTGGAATTGGGATTAGTTTTAATCACCTCTGCATATTCTTGTAAAGCTACATCCAGGCGATTCTGCCCCACAAATATATTACCTAGATAATTTCGTGCTGCTTCCAGGCTAGGATCTCGCTGCAACGCTTGACGAAATGCATATTCCGCACCCTGTAAGTCTTTACGGTTATAGCGCGTGACTCCTTGCTGAAAAAAGCTAGCTGCTTCAAGATCCTGAGAAATTGCGGTTTCTGCTAGCAGCTTGCTAACTGGAAAATTAGTAACTGTCGGTGCAGCCAAGACCAAAAACGTAGAACAGCCACAGAGTGTCACCCGGCAAAATAAATGTAACCACTGAGAGAATAGGGATTTTTCTGACATGAATCGCAGACCTATACTTATTTTTAGCTCGTCATAAGTCAGAGTACCCATCGCGAAAGAAAAAATTCCAAATTTCCAACTTTTAACTTCTAACTCCCACACCTTCAGGCAAAATTAGCATTGCATCACCGAATGAATAAAAGCGATATCCAAAAGCGATCGCTTCGTTGTATATATTCAATAATCGTTGTCTGCCAATTAGCGCACTTACCAACATCAGCAAACTGGAACGCGGTAAGTGAAAATTAGTAATTAAACCATCCACCACCTGCCATTGGTAGCCGGGATAAATAAATAGGTCTGTTTTGCCGCAAAATGGTTGTAAATTCACAGATTGAGCCGCCCCTTCTAAGGCCCTTACTGCCGTTGTTCCCACAGCAATAATTC
Organism: Nostoc sp. FACHB-888; assembly: GCF_014696655.1. Lineage (NCBI taxonomy): Bacteria > Bacillati > Cyanobacteriota > Cyanophyceae > Nostocales > Nostocaceae > Nostoc > Nostoc sp. FACHB-888. Next base: position 111,734 of record NZ_JACJQM010000009.1, read on the forward strand.
GACCGCCAGCTGCTTTAGTAGCGCGGATTTGCTCTACTGTAGCAGTGGGTACTTCAATCCATTCTTCATGCATCTGATGGGTAGTAACATCCTCCACTTCCACAGGGCGAAATGTCCCAACACCAACGTGCAGCGTTATAAAAGCTTGATTGATGTTGCGATCGCGCAACTTTTGTAATAATTCTGGGGTAAAGTGTAATCCTGCCGTCGGAGCTGCGATCGCTCCTGGTTGTTTTGCATAAACTGTCTGATACTGCTCATCAGCAGCTGACGAGGTAGTGATGTACGGTGGTAACGGCACTTCACCAAATACCTCTAACAGTTGCACCAAAGGCTTTCCCTCTGGCACATCAAATTGCAACAAACGCCCCCCAGTTGCTGCGTCTGTTTCTAGAACCGTAGCTGTCAGTTGGGGACTGGGGACTAGAGAAGAATCTTCCCAATCCCCAATTCTTAATCCCCAACTACCAGTCTCCGCTTGCCTTGCTTCAAAAATAATCTTCGTTCCCTGTTTGAAGCTTTTTCCTGGCTTAACTAAAGCTAACCAACAGTTATACTGCCGTTCTTCCAACAGCAACACCTGGATTTTACCACCAGTAGATTTATGACCATAAAGCCGCGCTGGAATGACTCTTGTATTGTTCATAACCAACAAATCTCCAGAGCGCAGCAGTGCAGGCAAATCATGGAAAATGTGGTGTATGGGTTCTGTTTCAGTACCTGTAGTAGGAGAATTAACCACCAGTAACCGTGAGCTATCTCTAGGAACTGCTGGGTTTTGAGCAATGAGTTCTGGAGCTAGTTCGTAGTCATAGCCAGCTACCGAGCAATCTAATTCAAAATTTTTTTCTTGTGGGCGAGATGTGTCTTTCAAATTGGCTTGTACTAGTTTTTGGTTTATTTAGTATTTATACTCTCTTAAACAATTTAGTTTGAGCTTTCGCTTCTACAGGAACTTTAAAGCATCTTCGCTCAATTTTCTCACTAGGCTATAAGATTGTTACTATTAAGTAACACGGAAAATTTAACATAAAAATTGGGTAAACCTCCCCATCTAAAAACGGGGGCTTTTACCCTACCGGGAACAGGCACTTATTGACGAATATATATATGTAGGATTGGCTTTGATCCCAAGCACCAACAAACATGGAATACTTGTACTATCTGGCAAATGCCAGTCTAACCCTGAGGGTCGTTCAACATCTGCACGCTAGACCCCAGACACCAGTTTCTTTCGTCACCGTAATTCATCAAATTGATGGCTGGGTGGTTAGGATCAAACTCAGAAGTCAAATCTCGCCCCAAGAAGATGGCGACTTCCGCGCTTTTCTAAATGAATTAGGAATTAGCTACGAGCCGCCAATGAGGGTGCAAATGGCACTTTGGAGTTTGGAAGCAGGACAGTGTCCTGTAGACGTGATGCGTCGCTATCAGGTTGCGATCGTCTCTCATGGTAGTCCAGAGAGAGACGAAATCGAGGCATTCCGGCAGCAGTTTGTCCGGGGCTTAGGTTATTGTCCAGAAACTTTGGCGTGACTCTATTGGATTGTAACGCCACTACAAAATTATCAAGAAAGAATTCAGTAGTTAGGAGTCAGAAGTCAAAATAAATCCATAAATTTTGTACGACTGACAGATAAAGGGGTTTAACACCCCCCTAAATATACTTTTTTTAGTGTTCTACCCTGCGAGAACGCCAAGGGCGAACAATTTAGTGGCGGGTTTGAATCCCAAACAATTGATTCTGAATGCTGTTAGCGGATAGCTAGGGTTTAGCCCATTCTGACTTCTGAATTCTTCAACCATTATCAATTAACTACTATCAACTGAAGAGTCGAAAGCTGCAAGAATATATTCTTGCAACTTAAACTTATATCCGGCTGCTGATGAAGTCGCAAGAGCTTCCTTTGCCATAACACCAGTCAGATTTTTGGATATCCTTTGGCAGTAAACAATAGCAACATCAAATCGGCAAGAATAATCTGCCTTTTCAGGATACTGAGCTAAAAACATTCCAGCTGTCCGCGAGATTTTTGCTTGCTTTTGTGGGGTGATTGCGCTTCTTCCCCCTGCATCCCAACTACCTGAACTGCGGGTTTTGACTTCAACAAATGCTAGTAATGAGCGCTGAGTAGTGTTAGCGGGGCGTTGAGCCAGTAAGAAGTTCTCCCCCTGCTCCTCTGCTTCCCCATATCGTCCATCATGTTGGGCGATGATATCAATTTCTCCCCAGCGACTAGAAAAGCGACGATGGAGAATTATCCAACCTCTAGATTGCAACCATTGGGCTACTAGGTCTTCTCCTAAAGAGCCAATTTCTGGATAATGAGATGGAGGAAGGTTAGCCATTGATTAAAAATATTATGAATTTTATGAATTCTAGGTTAAGCGATGCCTGCGGCGAGCTACGCCTACGCATAACAGGTTCTAAGCGAAACTCGTCCCGTACTAAGTTGGGGCGCAAGTGTAAAACAGACTATAAGATTTGGGCAAGTATACTCAGCTTATTCCTTTGGGGAATAGTTGGCATCACGGCAATTGTCGGTTTTGCTCCCACAGCTTTGGCACTTGAATATAATAAAGAAATTTTGGTCGAGGCTGATTTTTCAGGGCGTGATTTAAGAGATTCCAGCTTTACCAAAGCTAATCTCCGCCAGAGCAACTTCAGCCACGCTAATTTGAACGGTGTGAGTTTCTTTGCAGCAAATTTAGAGTCTGTGAATTTGGAGGGAGCTGACTTGAGAAATGCCACTTTAGACTCAGCTCGTTTAGTTAGAGCAAATTTGACAAATGCACTGTTGGAGGGTGCTTTCGCTGCTAACGCCAGATTTGATAGTGCAATCATTGACGGGGCAGATTTTACCAATACGCTGCTGCGTTCCGATGAGCAAAAAAAATTGTGCAAACTTGCCAAAGGAACTAATCCCATTACAGGACGAGATACGCGTGACACGTTATTTTGTCCTTAGTATTTTCTAGCTGGGAATTGGGAATTGGGCATTGGGCATTGGTTATTCCACTCTTGCTCCCCCTGCTCCTCTTCCCCCATTCCCCATTCCCCACTTAGAAAATATTGAACACCTACCAACCACTGACACCAATCTTTTGACAAACAACTTTCATTCCTTTGCCTGGTGAAGAACTTGCTACAAAAGGGATTTCTCCTTTTTCCTTATCCTCTTCAAGTAGCTGTCCTTCTGGCCCGTAAATCGCAATGCGATTGCGAAAAAGCCGCGATTCTTTGCACGATGCATCAAAGGTAGTCTCGAAGACCCCATCTCCGTAGATCCCGTAAAGTTTGTATGTCGTGCCCTTAATAGTTTCCGTGTCCAGAGCTACGCTGTTTCCCAATTTATCATGCCCTACAGTAATATATCTTTCTGCATCTTGAGCGAATACACTGCCACTGCTCAATAAAATAGCGATCGCTCCCACTATGCCGCTGATCTTAAAATACATACACTTTAAAAATATCAAGATTTCATATATTTCTACCTGCAATCAAAGCGCTTCTAGCAGGGTAGAAGTACTGAAATCAAGACGGAGCAGGGTGTTATACTACTTAGTAACACCTTATGGGAAGTGTAAAGCACTAAATAAATAGCTGCAATACTTGTCAAAGCATGAGTGAAACACTTGCTGACGTTGCCATACCGCCTCAGTTTCCCGATCACGCTCAACTACCAGAGTCTGATGGTACGTTTGTAAAAAATTTTCAAGAGCATCCCCAAACCATCATTTTCACAGACTCAATTATTCAAGTTTTGCAACGCCTACATCCAGATGGACAGTATTGTATTGGTCAAGATTGTGGTATTTACTGGCGAGAGACTGAACCACCAGAAAAAGGACCAGCAGCACCGGACTGGTTTTATGTTCCTGGTGTACCACCAAGGCTAGATGGCAAAAACCGCCGCTCCTATGTTTTGTGGCGGGAATATATACCCCCATTGATTGCCGTAGAACTAGCTAGTGGTAATGGCGATGAAGAACGAGATGTCACTCCTTTACCTCTAGCTGGTAGTCGGGAAGGCACAAAACCAGGTAAATTCTGGGTATATGAGCGAATAATCCGAATTCCCTACTATGCCATTTATGAAATTAGTAATAACAAACTGGAAGTTTATCACCTGGTAGATTTTTCTTACCACAAGATGCAGCCTAATGAGCGAGACCACTACCCAATTCCTCCTTTAGGAGTAGAACTAGGGTTATGGCAAGGAAGCTACTTGAATAATCCTGAGCAATTTTGGTTACGCTGGTGGGATTTAGAGGGAAATCTGTTACTGATTGGTCAAGAAAAAGCCGAGTTGCAAAGGCAAAGAGCCGAGCAAGTTGAACGAAAATCTGCACAACTAGCAGAACGGCTCAGGGCAATGGGTATCGACCCAGATGTAGAGTAATATTTACCAACCTTATGGGAAACTGAAAAACTTAGTAATCACAGGTAAAAGCTTACCACAGAAGAGGTTAGAGAGCAATGCTTGATTTTTTTGTAGGAGTTGAGAGAGCGTTGTTTTTAGAAGGTTGTGTGGGTTTTACAAAAACGTGGCAGTTTTCATATCTTAGATGCTACATCAAATTTATGTTATATAATATACTAACATTAACCGTATATATAAGTAATCATTATGCAAGAGTCAGAACTGGAATACTCAAATTTATCTGACTTATTATCACCCTACAGGAAAAAAGAAAGGAGTATCGGTAGATCATTTCTAAATTGGTTTTTAGAAAATATTTTCGCCATGGATGATACATCTGCTGACGATGCAATTTGCGATGGAAGCCAGGATAAGGGTATAGATGCAATATACGTTGATGAATTAAATGAAGAAATTATAGTTTTTCAATCCAAAACTGTTGAAAGTGCAAACAAAACTATTGGTGATACAAGTTTAAAGGAATTTGCAGGAACTCTTAACCAGCTTTCAACTATTGAAAACATTGAGCTTATAGAGAAAGGAAATGCTAATGAAATACTAAAAAAGCTCGTAGTAGACCTAAAGCTGAAAAACAAGATTACAAATGGATTTATAGTAAAAGGTATTTTTATAACTAATGCATCAGCCGATCAAAATGCAGCAGAATATTTGGCTTCTAACGAGAGTATTAAGCTTTTTGACAAGAAAAAGATAGTAGAAGTACATATAGACTTTGAGAAACAAGGTGGAGTTAATGATGAATTTGTCTTTGATTGCTCTCACGTAACCCCTCTAAACTTTTCTACTCTCGACAACATCGCAGAGGTATGGGTATTTACTGCTTTTGCAAGCGATTTAGTAAAAATGTCTGGAATTGAAGATGCTTCATTATTTCAACAAAATGTACGACTGGCTTTAGGTTCAACAAAAGTTAATAAAGCAATTAAAAAAAGTATCTTAGATCCAAATGAACATGTTAAATTTCAACTGTATCACAATGGAATTACTATAATTTGTGACTCGGCTAAACATGAAAATGAAAAAATAATTATAGATAACTATGTGGTAGTGAATGGTGCTCAGAGTATTACTACTCTCTACAATCAAAGGAAAAATATTACTGAGAATTTAAAGATACTTACTAAGATCATAAAACTTAATACTAACGATGTAAGTCTTGTAAAAAAAATTACGACTAATAGCAATAATCAGAATGCTATCAAGCCTAGAGATTTACAATCAAATCAAACTATACAACAAAGGCTAAAAAAAGAATTTGAAAGCATTGATGGCTATGAATTTGCCGTCAAAAGGGGAGAAATATTGGATGAAGGTAAGGTAATAAGCAACGAAGATGCTGGAAGAATGCTATTAACATTTGATCTGAATGAACCTTGGAACTCCCACCAAAAATCGCAGATTTTTGACGAGTACTATTCAAAAATATTCGGTAGACCAGAAGTTAATGCCCAAAGAATAATTCTTGTATATGAAATCCTCTCTGTTGTTGAAGAACAACTAGACCAAATTGACCATAAACAATATGCTTATTATTCGGCGACAAAGTATTTTCTACTATATGTTATTTCTCAAATTATGCAAAAGGATGAAGTTGGTAAAGCTGTATATACAAATAAATTAAAAATTGTGTTAAATTCTAAAGACTTAAACTAATTTAAGAGAATAATAACTGATATCCTCAGAAACAACATTATTGTAGATTTAAACTACTTTTTGAAAGACGAAAAAAATCTACTTTTGATTACAAAAAAGTATCTAAAAACACAACTGAGTTGCAAAGTTTGTGCATGGAACTATTAAAAGATTATGAAAAAGACCTGAAACGGGCAAAAGCAAAAAGTATATCTGAGCAGTGGAAAGCCTTTAAAGAGCAGGATCTAGCTAAAAATAGCGATGTTTATTAAATTGGCACTTAATTTATTAGTTCAGCATACTAGGTAAAGCAATTAAATCCAGGATTCGACTGAAAAGCTGTAAACTTGCTGAATCCTAGTGAAATCGCTGTCAGCAGAGACGAGAGTAATATTATGATAAATTGTTGTTGCGGCAATCCATAGATCATTATCATCAAAACCGAGATCCTGAATGCGGGCACTACGGCGTTTGTTTTTTTCTTTTGGGGCAAATTGACGAAAAATGCGGTTCTTCAGTTGACTGTATATCTCAGCTATTTCTTTGTTGATCAGATAGATATCAATCTCTGTCAAGAATGCTTGAACTACTTGTAAGTTCATCTCTCGACGCTCTGATTTTTCCGTCATGTAGAGCAACTCACCATAGCTAATGATGCTAATCCCAAAAGGATCTTGAGCATAGCTTTGAGCAGTTGCCACAACTTGAGGGTTGTTGTTAATGAGATAACTACAGTGATTGGTATCGAGCAAATACATAAATTATTGACTTAAAACTTCGCTTTTGAGCGAGTTGCATCAAGAAATGCTAGGCACTCCTTTAGGTCGTCTCCATGCCAAGTACCAGCAAATTTGAGCAAGTCTTGACCTGTAGAGCCTCGTCGGATCACAGATTGAGAACGATCGCCACGTTGTTTGATTTCAGCGATCCTAGCAGCAAAATCTTCAGGTGGTTCTGCTAGAGTCTCATCCTCCAGAAGAGAATCGGGCGGAATGTGTGCTTGCTCTAAAGATGCCAGAATCGAAGCTCCAGTGGAAGGTGATTTGGTCACTTCTGATTGAGATGCAACTGTTTTCTGAAGACCAAGAAATGCTAGATATTGCTCAACCTGAGTTAGTTGGTCATCTGGAAGTTGAGCAATTTGTTGTTGAAGTTGACGGCGGCGATCAAGCATAGTCATCGGACACCTCTCAGGAACTAGTAAACTTTCATTCTACTTGATTGATACAGTAGGAATGGTTTTGACGATCGCACTATAAACCCTCTTTTGTCACTTTCGGCAGAGAATAATCTGTAACCCTTGCCCGGATAGGATTTTAACTGTAGAGCTTTGTTTGAAGGTTTCTATTAGCTTGCGATCGCTAATCTTCCCACTAAATCTAAGTTTCATCATTTAGCCTCAATTTTTATTTCCCCAGAGTGACAAAAGAGGGATAAAAGTCACAAAGTTTGAACAAAGAGCAATGGGCTACGCCCCGCCGCAGGCATCGCACTCCAGCAAGTACGCAGGGTTAACCCTTTAATCAATCACGCTATTCAATCCCCGTTTTTTAACTAGGTGCAACAGCTTAAGAGCAGTGCCACTGGGACGCTTCTGACCGATTTCCCACTTTTGAACCGTTGATAGACTTGTATTTAAAATCGCAGCAAATACTGCCTGGCTGACATGAGATGATTCGCGTATTTCCTTAATTTGCTTAGGCTCTAGCGGTTCAATTGGAGACAAGCACAGACAGTCGAATTCACGCAATGTAGTCTGATCCATAAGTCCAGCCTTGTGCAGCCCCATAGCCGTTTCGTGAACGGCTTCAAGAATCGCTGATTTCTTCTTCGGCATTGCAAATTACCTCCATTACGCTTTTTGAACAGTCCGCCTCCTAGATCGGCTTCGTAAAGTCCTGCCGTCATTTCGTTTACAGCAGCGCAGAGGCTAACCCTCTTTGCGTGCCCAACGGTTAAACCATCGGGTTTGGTAGATTATCATGCTATGGTCATTAGCTTCGCTTATTATATAGCACTAAGTGCTATGTTTGGCAATACACTATAAAAGTCAAAAAGCTTGAACAAAGAGCGATCGCAACATTGAGCAAGAACTAGCTAAAAAAGAGCAATGGGCTACGCCTCGCTGAAGGGGATGGCTTCTCTCCGAGACGCTACGCGAACGCCCGCCGCAGGCATCGCACTCTATTAAATACAATGAGGAACTAGTGTTGTACCTCAAAATTTATCTCACACTCCTAAACCACTCAGTAATTCCCTGAGCGATCGCATAAGCCATTTTCTTCTGTTCTTCTGGGTTCACTACCTGCTCAAATTCATCGGGATTGCTCATAAAACCCAATTCCAGTAACACCGATGGCGCAGCAGATGGACGTGTCAGCGCTAGGTTGTTCCAAAACACACCATAGGAAGGTCTGCCGAGGTTTTTGACTACATAATTCTGTAAAAATATTGCGAGATTGTGGGCTTGGGGATGATACCAAAAAGTGCCGAATCCCTTGGTTTTTTCGGCATCGCCATTATCGGGTAGAGAGTTGTGATGTATGGAAAGAGCGATCGCAGGTTCTTCTTGGTTGATAATTGCTTGACGCTCTACTAGCGAAACTTCCTTATCATCCTCCCGCGTCATTACCACCGTTGCTCCTAGCTTCAGCAACTCATCCCGCAACAACTTAGATACCACCAAATTCACATCTTTTTCTAAATATCCAGTTGGGCCACTGGCACCAGATTCTTTACCTCCATGCCCTGGATCAAGTACAATCTTGAAATTAGCTAAAGGCTTGCGTTTTGTGTTCCCAATTTTCGGCGGATGACGCAAAGCCAAAACCAGGGTTGTACCGTCGTATCTCAGTTTATATCCCCATTGTTGAGCTTTTTTGAGGTTAAAGGTGTATTTTACTTGTTCTGGTGTCTCCTGTTGCCAATCTAGGCGAGAAATTAGGGGGTCATCATCCAGGCGAATAATGTCCGTTTGGGCAGTGGTATTGTAGAGAGTGAGAGCGAGAGCTTGCTCACTTTGTTGCACGCTCACAGGTACGGGAACTTGTAAAGGAAAAACTATCTCTGTCACATCAGGGAGTTGACGGTATCCGACACTGCGAATTATTGTTTGTGGCGGAATTGCACCAGGTAGAATGCGGGTTTCCTGACTATTAATCCAAGCACCATAGTCTAGGCGTAACCATTCACCTTCCCTACCTGTTACTGTTGCGCGTGTACCTTTAGGCAGTGGTGTAAGTCGAGAATAATCGGTGCTTGGTCCAGTACGAGCAACGCCTGACTCTACTGTAACCTCAGAAACTGGCAACTGTGCTTTTGAAAGGATTTGAATTTTACCAGTCCCTGGTTGAGTTATCGTCTTGCCATTGAGCGTCAGTTGAAACTGAGGTTGTCCCAAATCTACCTCTTTAATGGAGTCTGGGACAACAGCACCAGAAATGATGTTGTTACCGTAAATTAGGGATGAAAAAGCAGGATCAGGTTGTTGCAGTGTAATGCAACCCTCATACTTTCCTACGCTAGACTGGGCATGAGGCTGATTTTGCCCTGTCAAAGCTGCCAAATTACTTGGTAGTTGTGCCTGTTGAGGTTGAGGTGAAAGGGCAATAGTTTGATTAGCTAACTTGACAGAGACATTAGCGTTAGGGGGTGCGATCGCGCTAAAACAAATTATTTCTCCCGGTAGTCTGGCAATGTCAGCTGCTGGAGTCAGGGAATTTTTAGCAAAGGCTAACCCCTGTGGTAGCTCAGGGCTAGTGTTAAGCCTTGTCACCTTAATCTGGAGTTCTTGATTTTGGTGACGCACGGTAAAAAGATTCTCCCCCAACTGCAAGGGGAAACTAGGGGAAAAATGACCAGCTTTGCTGCGGTTAATTGGCTTACTATTGATCAAAACCTGGCCATTTGGTGGTGCAGTCCCCAGAAAAAAGATTTTTTGGGCACTCGTCTGGTAGTTTGTTTGGGGAAAAACGACTATAAGAGATGGCTCTGCCAATGCTACGGAGGATGTGAGAATACAGCCGAATATTACTAATCCTAAAAGGTTTTTCACAAGCTCAATCACAGAAGATTACACCACAACAACTGTGGCACAATGACGGGATGTATTTTTAGAAGTTGTTAGAAATTCAAACTACTATGACTAAGTTTATTTTTGTAACTGGGGGCGTAGTTTCCAGTATAGGTAAGGGCATTGTAGCAGCAAGTTTAGGGCGTTTGCTCAAGTCGCGCGAATATTCTGTGTCGATTCTCAAACTCGACCCTTATATTAATATTGATCCCGGCACAATGAGTCCTTTTCAGCATGGGGAAGTATTCGTTACCCAGGATGGTGCGGAAACAGATTTGGACTTGGGGCATTACGAGCGCTTCACCGATACCTCAATGTCGCGTTTGAATTGTGTAACTACTGGCTCGATTTACCAGGCAGTTATCAATAAAGAGCGGCGCGGAGACTACAATGGCGGCACTGTACAGGTTATTCCTCATATTACTAATGAAATAAAAGAGCGGATTCTACGAGTTGCTAAAAGTACAAACCCATCTGTAGTAATTACAGAAATCGGCGGTACGGTGGGAGATATTGAATCACTGCCGTTTTTGGAAGCAATTCGTCAGTTCCGCAAAGAGGTGGGGCGGCAGAATGTGCTGTATATGCACGTAACTCTCGTACCGTGGATTGCCTCTGCGGGTGAAATGAAAACTAAGCCAACACAGCATTCAGTTAAAGAACTGAGATCCATTGGTATTCAACCAGATATTTTAGTTTGTCGCAGCGATCGCCCATTACCCAAGGGATTAAAGCAGAAATTATCGGGATTTTGTGATGTGCCCGAAGAATGCGTCATCACTTCCCAAGATGCCAAAAGTATCTATGAAGTACCCCTGAATCTAGAACGCGAAGGAATGGCAGAACAAGTACTGAACTTGCTGCAAATGGAGCAACGCAAACCAGATTTGACGCAGTGGCAAACCTTGGTACAACGGTTACATACTCCCAAGCACGAGTTAGAAATTGCCATTGTCGGTAAATATGTGCAGTTAAGTGATGCCTACCTATCTGTAGTGGAAGCACTAAACCATGCTGCAATTTCCACTTATGGCAAACTGCGCCTGCGTTGGGTGAACTCAGAAGATTTGGAAACTCAACTGCCCGAAACTTATCTTAAAGGTGTTGATGGCATAGTTGTGCCAGGAGGTTTCGGCGTTCGGGGGGTGGATGGCAAAATTGCCGCCATTAAATACGCGCGCGATCGCCAAATTCCCTTTTTGGGTTTATGCCTGGGAATGCAATGCTCTGTGATTGAATGGGCCCGGCACGTAGGAGGATTAACAGGTGCTAATAGTGCTGAATTTGACGCTCATACAACTGATCCGGTAATTAATTTATTGCCAGGACAGCAGGAAGTTGTCGATTTAGGGGGTACAATGCGCTTGGGGCTATATCCTTGCCGTGTTCTTCCTGATACATTGGCTTTCAAGCTTTATCAAGAAGATGTAATTTATGAACGACATCGACATCGGTATGAGTTTAACAACGCTTACCGCGATTTGTTATTAAAGTCTGGCTATGTGATCAGTGGGACTTCTCCCGATGGACGCTTAGTTGAAATTGTGGAATTACCCAAGCACCCATTCTTTCTTGCTTGCCAATTTCATCCAGAATTTCAATCGCGCCCCAGTAGCCCTCATCCTTTATTTAAAGGGTTTATTCAAGCAGCGATCGCTCTTTCTCTTTCGATAGGTACACCAACACCATTGGAGGTGTCATAACAATTAAAAATTAAAAATTAGAAATTAAAAATAATTTTTAATTGGTACACAGCAACATTAACTTAAGGCTTCAGTACATTTGGTTATACAGGGTGCATCATTCGTAAATTTCAGACTTGAGGAGATGTTGTGGCGTACTGGGTGAAAATCCTTTACGAGAGGAAAGAATATGTAGTGAACTTTGAACGTGTCCACGCTTTTTGTTATGAACTAAACGGTAGGGTTACTTTTTGGTTACCCGATAGTGCCATTCCGATAGTGATTAACCCGCACAGTAACTTGGAAGATTATCAAAAAATCCTCGATTATTTAGAATGTGTGACTGGGTTGGAATTAGATCATGCCCACTGGGTGAAAATCCTTTACGAAAAAAATGAATATGTAATTAATCTCAACTGCATCAGTTCCTTTTGCCATGAACCGAACGGCAGGATAACTTTTTGGTTGCCAGATGGCACTATCCCCATCATCATCAACCCTGTGAGTAATCCCGAATCTTATGAAAAAGTTGTGAAATACGTTTATAAGGCAACAGGATATTCTTTGTCTTAGTATTACGAATTACGCGATTAATTCTCCAAGGCGCTTCAATATACTGAGTACTTGGTGTAGTTCTGAATCACGTTCAATTGATAGCGCATAAGAACGTGTATACCAAGGATGTTCTTGTTGAATCAATTTTACAAAAACAAATTCCCTACCGTTGATTAGTAAACCAAAAGTCGGTTGTACAGGATTTGGACGATCAAGCATATAAGCTAGTGCTTGAGGTAGGGCTGTCATCACATCAAATTTACTGCTTTTAGATTCGATGACAAGTACCCAAAAACGTTTTTGGATGACAAGAACATCAATATTTCCTTTAACTATAAAGCTCTCATCTTCAGCGCAAATCTCAACAGAAGTCTCGGTTTCAATCACAAAAGTAAGTTGATAAAATCCAGCTAAATCGAGTAAAGGAGACAGCACTACCATCTTTACCGCCTCTTCTGACATTAGACGGTGCTTATTTAAGTTTAAATAGTTGCTTTTTACTCGCGCCATCGCTTGCTTTTCACCATCAGTTAGAGTTGGTAAGTTTTCTGTCCACTCTGGAAAAAAGTTGGTGTCTGTGGCAAGTTGCAAACCAAATTTTTCTTCTAATTCGTAAAGACTGATGTCTCTAGCTGGGATTGTTTGAACCATAATTTAAAACCTTGAATAGTGTTGCAATGCCAACTTTGCTGCACCTACTATCCCTGCAAAATTGCCTAACTCTGCTGGCAATATTTGTAAACCCGCTCGTGATAAAGGCTGAACTCGCTTCTCAATTTCTGCCTTCACTGCTGGGGAGAAAAATTCAAAGCTGCCACTTATGCCGCCACCAATGACGATCGCTTGCGGTGTTAGTACATAAATCAAACTCGTCAATCCAATTCCCAAATCTTTACCATATTGTTGCCAAAAAGTCAATGCTGCAGGATCTCCTTGTTGTGCCAGAAAACCTAATTCGATGGGTTCCTTGAAAGTGCGGCGGCGAATTGCATTAACACAGGCGTATTGTTCCAAAGAGCCTTGATTGCCACTATTACAAATTGGCCCATCTGGGTTGAATGAAATTAAACCCAATTCCCCGGCGGCTCCTTGATGTCCAACAAATAGTTTGCCATTTAGAATAATTGCGCCACCAACCCCAGTTCCTAAAGTTAGCAGAATCAGATTTTGAAAGTGGCGACCGGCTCCCAGCCAAGCTTCTCCCAAACCAGCGCAGTTGGCATCGTTAGCGATCGCAGTAGGTTTACTAGTTTTGGTTTCTAACCAGTCTGCTAGAGGCACATCAAGCCACCCAGGTAAGTTGATGGCGATTTTCGCAATGCGTCCTGCTGCATCGGATGGGCCAGGAGTCCCAACACCAATAGCAACAGTTTGATTATTTGGATCAATTTGCGCGATCGCATCTACGATCACTGCCAGCACGGCCTCTGGTGTTGTTGGTTGGGGAGCCGCCACAGTCAAGGATTGCAGGCAAGTACCATCGGCTGTAAACCGCCCCAGCTTAATTGCTGTTCCCCCCACATCAATGCCAATTACTTGAATTTTGTCATTTGTCATTTGTCATTTGTCATTTGTCATTTGTCATTGGGCATTGGGCATTGGTAATTGGCGAACAGCTATTCTCTATTCCCTATTATTGGGTGCGAGTAGTTTTCATCCCCGATCTGTTAGCGCAGCGTCTTTGCTTGGGAGAAGACGCGCGGCTTTCAACTCCGATTTCTGTAAATTAGCAAAATTCGTGGTACGGAAACTCGATTGCTCATGCCAACCTGTAACTGGCGCACCTCTTAAAATACCAGCAAGGGCAACAGAAAGGATAAATCCGCCAGTAGCGGCGGCAATTAACGTTAGATTATCTTTCATACAAATCTCTCTATTGTTTATTTGTCAATTGTTATTTGTCATTTGTCCTTTGTCCAAAACTAATGACCAATGACTACTTTCGGATTCTATTTTCTCTACGTAAACGGGGATTGACAAATTCATTCAACCCTTCACCAAGTAGTGATAACCCTACCACCATGAATGTCATGGTTAAACCAGGGAAAAGTGTAGTCCACCAAATGCCAGTAGGTAGAGCTTCTAAGGCTTGTTTTAAATCATGTCCCCATTCTGGCACTTCTTCGGGAAGTCCTAGCCCCAAAAAACCCAAACCGCCCAACACCAAAATTGCATCAGCAGCGTTGAGTGTAAATAGGACGGGTACGCTTTGAATGACGTTGAAAAATAGATAACGAGAAAGCACAACCCAAGTAGAAGCGCCCATTGCTTGAGCCGCTTCGATGAACACTTCAGTTTTCACGCTCACAGTGTGGTTGCGAACAACGCGGTAATATTGGGGAATGTAGGCAATGCTAATAGCGATCGCTGCATTTAATATCCCACGCCCCACCACAAACGCCAGTGTCACAGATAGCAGTAGTCCCGGTAGAGTGTAGATGCTATCCATAATAAACAGCAACACTTTATCCAATTTACCGCCGAGATAACCACTCAGCATCCCCAGAGGCACACCGATAATCATACTCAGCGCTGTTGCCAAAATCACCACCTGCAAAGCAGCTTGAGCGCCAAACAACGTCCGGGAGAACACATCATAACCCAAACGACTAGTACCAAACCAATGTTTAGCTGAGGGTGGCTCATGAATTGGATTAGAAAGAAAATCTTTGGGGTTTTGCAGCCATCCCCAAGCTTGCAATACGGGAGCGAAGAATGCCAGGAAGATGAAAAATAGGGTAATGGCTAACCCGATGAGCATGAGTTTTTGGGAAAGATTGAGACTTTTGCCAAACTGTAAAAATGTCGGTAGTCGCCGTTTTGTAATGGCCATGTGCGATCGCCTGGATCAAAGCTTGATACGCTGACCATTTTACATATCAGATAGGGGATTGCGTAAACATCGTGAATAAAAGTCTAACTGTTTCGCGGTGGATACAGAGCTAGACTGAGTTAGAGGTGAGATTATGCCTTATTTTTGGTGGAGATAAATTACTAGCCAAGTGTTACCGCAAAGGTAAATGATTACAAGTAAAGAAAAATTTTAATACAATACAGTTCAGATAAGACCAAAACACTTGTAGAGACGGCTATTTATAGCGTCTCGAAAACCCACAATTTTGTACAATTAGCCCTTAACCCAAGCGTATTGGATTTTAATATACTTTGATATACCTGCAAGAGATATTTATCATGACGCTGTTAAGAATGCCTTAGTTAAAGAAGGCTGGATAATTACAGATGACCCCTTACATTTAAAGTGGGGGCAAAAAGATATGTATGTAGATTTAGGAGCCAAGCAACTCTTAGCCGCAGAACAAGGAAGTAAAAAAATAGCTGTAGAAATTAAAAGTTTTGTCAGTCCCTCAGAAATGGCAGACCTTAAAGATGCTATTGGGGGATTTATCATGTATCGTGCTGTTATCCATCGCCTCGAACCAGAAAGAACATTATATTTGGCAGTGCGCGACAGTGTATTTACAGCTTTGTTTGAGGAACCGATTGGTACACTTTTAATAGAGACTGAAAATCTAAATTTACTCGTTTTTAATCCAGAAGCTGAGAGGATTATCCAATGGATACCTTAGATAATTATCGACGTATGATCAAAGAGGTATTAGTACCCTACACACAAATTCCTTATTCACACGCAGCCATTGAATGTAAAGCAGTATTTGATAGCGAAAATGATAGTTATTTGCTGATAACTTTAGGCTGGGATGGTGTTAAACGAATTCACGGTTGCTTAGTTCATCTCGATATTATTGATGACAAAATTTGGGTGCAACGGGATGACACAGAAGATGGTGTTACCTACGAATTAGTAGCAGCAGGAATTCCCAAAGAGAAAATTGTCTTGGGATTTCACCCGCCAAATGTTAGGCAACACACAGGGTATGCTATTGCCTAACTTATTAAAGCTAACATTTAAGCGAGTATTGGATACTGGGCAGAGTCTTTCCTAGTCTCCAATACCCAATATCTCAAAGATTACTTTCAATCAACTGGCGGTATTCGCTCTTTTGCTTTACACCTTTAACTTCCTTCACCAGCTCCTTATCTTTGAACAATTGAACCGTTGGTGTTCCTGTCACACCAGCATTTTCAGCAATATCTCGGTCTTTGTCGATGTCAATTTCTACAAAGTGGATTTTGCTGTCAAATTCATCCACCACTTTATTTAAAATTGGCTTCAGGGTATGGCAAGGGCCACAGCCAGGAGAGACATATTTAACAAGGAGTAAGCGATCGCTTTCATGGAACAATTTCCGTAAAGCATAACCTCCCTCATGGCGCGTCGCATCCAAGTAAAATCCAGCTTCTTCCTCGGCTTCAGTCTTTTTGGCTGGCTGATGTTCTAATTCATTGTCTGCTATTTCTGGTTGTTGATGGAATTCTTGAATCAAGCCAGTGAATGACAACCAACGTTCTGCCAACATCGCCGCCATACAGCCAGTACCCGCAGCCGTGATTGCTTGCCGAAACTCATGATCTTGTACGTCGCCAGCAGCAAAAACGCCTTCTACACTGGTTTCTACAGAACCGGGCTTAGTGACAACATAACCGACCTCATCCAGTTCTAATTGCCCCTTGAATAAAGAGGTGTTGGGACTGTGACCAACGGCGTAGAATAAACCCTTAGCGTGGAGTTTGCTTTCTTCACCAGTCTTGGTATTACGGACTTTCACCCCTTCCATGTGGCCGTTACCGAAGATATCCACGGCTTCTGTGTTCCAATGCACTTGGATTTTCGGGTTGTTCAAAACGCGGTCTTGCATGGCTTTAGAAGCCCGCATTTTATCGGTGCGTACCAACATATTTACCTTAGAACCGTATTTGGTGAGGTAAATAGACTCTTCCGCCGCCGAGTCGCCAGCACCAATTACAGCCAATTCTGCGCCATGAAAAATTGGTGTTGCACCATCGCAAATTGCACAAGCGGAAATACCCCGACTCCAAAATTCATGTTCGTTGGGTAAACCCAAACGCTTTGCTGTTGCACCCGTAGCAATGACGATGCTGTTGGTTTTTATTTCCCTCTCTTGCGATCGCACTGTAAATGGACGCTGATTCAAGTCAACTGATATAACATCTTCAGTATATAGTTCAGCCCCCCAGCGCTCTGCCTGAGCCTTCATTTGATCCATCAGTTCTGGCCCGGTAATCCCTTTGGGAAACCCTGGAAAGTTCTCAACTTCCGTCGTTGTCATTAATTGCCCACCCGGTAAACCCCCGGCTTGGAAACCTTCAAATACAACGGGTTTCAGGTTAGCGCGTCCCGCATAAATAGCTGCTGTGTACCCTGCTGGGCCAGAACCGATAATTACTAAGTTTTCTGTTGTTGTGTTAGCCATGAAAATATACAAACTCATAACGACTACGCTTAATATAGCATAACAAACTGTGATTGGCTACGCCAAATAGTAAGCGATGTCTGCGACGGGCTACGCCTACGCCAAATGCCTAGGGTACTATGCGCTCAACACTTGCCAAACATCTTCTTAACTATTAAGACTGTTCTTGCAGATATTTCTTGATAATTTCAACGTCTAGCTCTAGAAATTCAGCTATTTCTTGAATGCTCATACCTTTCTCAACACATTTTGGGGCTAATTTCAGCTTGGTTTCTGGTTCTGTCTTTGCCACGATACTCTCGTACAATCGAGTATTTTTGAATGCATCTAAATCAAGCATGGCTTCAATTTCCTCTAAGGTAAGATTGGGAAACTTATAAAATACAATGGCTTGGATAAATGCTATCACTTTCTTTTGAAGGTTTTCATCCAGGAAGTCTTCTCGTGCCTGAATGATTAGCTGTTGGGCTAAAGAAGGAGCTTTTGTAGGTACTTCTACAAATAGTTTGGCAATTCCTATCCCCAAGGAATCTTCAGCCCTGGTAGAAAGTTCATTTAGATAAATGCAGCGTAGATGTTGTTCTACTAAAGCCTGATAGCGTGGATGAGGTGGGGTTTCATGGATACGTTTGTCGTAAATAACAATTGCGTACCAGCCTGAGTTGGCTGGTTTATATTGACGAAAGTAAACAAAAATTTCCCCAAAAAGTCGTTCGTAAAATTCTTCATCTTTGTAGGTTTGCAATTCTACAAAGTACATAGGTTCATTTTCAAATCCCTTGACAGTAGTAAATAAACCATCTAAACGAAATGATTGTTGCTTAACTTCAGGTGCAATAAATGTGTAGATATTAGGATTAGTGTCAGGTTTATTAATAAGTTCAAAAAATATCTGTGGTAGTTCCTTGATAAGTTCATAAAAAATTACATCTGTTTTCATTGATGCTACTAATGGCGAACTATGAGGCGTTTTTATTTCAACACAATACATTCTAGCTTTCGTAGGTTGAGGTACGTATGATAGAGATTAAAGCGTTATTTGGCGTGTTATGTCCCTCACCATCACCGATTTAGAGCAGTTACACACTGAGCATCCAGAATGGCAGATGGAACTGGTAGAGGGAAAAATCATAGTTTCTCCTTTATCAGATTACGAGTCAGAGGAAATTGGCGCTCGGTTGAGTACCTTCTTAAATATCTGGGTCATGTCACGCAAACTAGGGCGTGTAACTGGTTCTAGCGCAGGGTTTGTTTATCCTACCGAATATAGAAGAAGACGACTTAGAAAAAAGAAATGTGCGTAGTTTACCGCCGTAGGCATCGCCTGACGTATCATTTGTTCGCCCTGATCGGCTGAAGAAGACCAAGCGCGACTTTGTAGGGTTGGTTCCAGACCTGATGGTTGGGATTAAATCTAAAGGCGACAGAATTAAACCGCTTGAAGAGAAGATTCAGTTATTTTTGCAACTTGGGTCTGTAGTCGGCATACTAATTGACCCTGACAAATTAACAGTAACGGTTTACCGATTAAACCAAGCTCCAGTGGTGTTGGAAAATGGAGACACACTTAGATTACCGGATTTGCTACCAGGTTGGGAAATGGCAATATCAGAACTGTGGCTACCTGAATTTGAATAAAGCACTCTCACAAACAAAATTGAAAATCTAGCCCCTGGTATACATCAGGGGCTTTTGAATGCAAGGATTTTGGATTGTGTAACCGCATCTCCCAAAACTTTTTTTCTGAAGGTGATAGGAAAGCGATCGCAGGTGGGTAAGTTATATCTAGAACAAACAAACACTTCCTACCCCAGGGTAAACACTTATGAAAACCGAACTAAAAGCTAAATTTCTTCAACACATCCTCAACAAGAAGAACGAAAATGAAGGTTTTACACTCATTGAATTACTAGTAGTAATTATTATCATCGGTATTTTGTCTGCGATCGCTCTACCTTCTTTCTTAAACCAAGCAGCAAAAGCTAAACAATCTGAAGCTAAAACCTACGTTGGTTCAGTTAACAGAGCGCAACAATCTTACCGAATAGAAAATACATCGTTTGCTGGCACTATTGACCAACTACAAATTGGTATTCCTGTTTCGACGCCTAACTATGACTATACTCTCTCCGCTGCGGCTCTCAACACTACTAGTGTTACAGCAACAGCTAAAGATCCCTCTTCTCTTAGAGGCTTTAATGGTGGTGTCACCATTCTCACAAGTGGACAAACCGCTGCTGTTGCTTGTCAGACAAAGGGAGTACAAGCTCAAAATGCCCTTGTCGCTCCTAGCTTAACTAACACCAGTGCGGGTTGTGGAGCAGGTACGATGGAGGAAATGAAATAAAGTTTAATTCTTTGTTTTTGAAAATGCTAGATGGATTGCAATGCATCTGGTATTTTTTTATCTGATTTTCTCAAACCTTGTGGGGGTTAACAGCTGTTAATCCCTACATTGCTTTTTATTTTTAAGCTTATTTTAAATCAGATTTCGTCTCTTTGGTAATAAATTATCAAACTGGGTCAAGGGTATTAATGATGACTATTAATTTAGATAATCAAGTTTCTTCAACTCAAAAATTGTTAAGTATTCAACAATATGAACAAAATATTGTTGAAGATACCAGAGAAGTTTCTAATTATTGGTATTTAGGATTAGCCTTCTTATTAGAGGGCAGAGAGGAAGAAGCGCAAATTACATGGATGACTCCTTTTCTAGAATTTGAGGAAGAATCAGAACAATGGCTGCAACAATTAACTGAAATTTTATTAAATGCTGCTCAACAACAAGAAGCAAATTCCAACTATCAATTAGCTTGGGTAATTCGTCAACATATCAAAGAATTTTTTCCTGATGATATTAATAATATTTTAAAAATAATCGAGCTAGACATTGATTTAAACATTCATGCTCTGGAAAATAATATTAATCAACTTATTGAAGTTATATCTCAACTAACAGAAGTTCCTATTTTTGATGAAAATTTATTAACTACAGTGCTTGAAAAGTTAGTTTATCCTGATCCAGTTAATATTCCTCCCTTTGTTAATCAACTGGTTGAAACACTTGTACCTTATTTAGAAAACTCTGAAAATATTATTCCATTACTAATAGGAAAAGCTGATGCCTATTATCGTTGTTCTAATTATTATATCTCAATTTATTTGGCTGAATTTGCTCTTCGTTTAGAACCTAATAATTTAGATTGTATTATCAAAATAATTCCTCCTCTACAAAGATTAGGACTAGATTATATTAAAAAATCTATTGATTGGGTAAAAAAATATTTGAACCTGGCTCAAGAACCAATTGATCAAATTATTGGTAGTCACTATTTACTAGAAGCATTCTTAACTTCTTGTGAAAGTTGGGAAGAATCAGTTCGGGCTTACCAAAAACATAAATCATGTTTATCTAATCTTGTAATTAGTAAACCAGACAACGAAACTTTAGTGCGAATTTTATCTGTTGGTTCTTTTTTACTATATATGGAAGATAATCCACGTGAAAATAGATTAATTCGTAATGGATTAGCTGCTTTATGTCAACAAGTGGTATGGAAAAGTTTTCCTGAAAATATTAACACTTATAAACAACGTTTTAACTCAACTCGTCCTTCTCTAAAAGAGCGTCCTTTAAGAATAGGCTATTTATCAGAATGTTTTCGTACTCATTCTGTGGGTTTCTTAGCTTGGTGGTTATTAAAATATCATAATCGTCAACAATTTGATATTTATTTATATTCTTTAAAGGAGAATATTTACGATCCACAACAACAAGCTTATAAAATAGAATTTGGTGATCGTTTTCATCAAGAATGTTTTTCTATGGTGGCAATGGCAGATAAAATTAACCAAGATGAAATAGATATTTTAGTGGATTTAGATAGTTTGACTTCTTATGGTAATTGTGCTATTTTAGCCCTTAAGCCTGCACCAATTCAAGTTAGTTGGTTAGGTTATGATGCAACTGGTTTCTCAACAGTTGATTACTTTATTGCTGATAACTACGTATTGCCAGAATCAGCACAAGATTACTATACTGAAAAAATTTGGCGTCTCCCTCAAAATTATATTGGTATAGATGGCTTTACTGTAGGAACACCCACTATCAGCAGAGAATCTTTACATATTCCTAATAATGGAATTATTTATTTTAGCTCCCAAACCGGATTAAAACGTAATCCCCATAACATCCGGTTACAGATGCAAATTATTAAACAAGTTCCTAATAGTTATTTTCTTCTCAAAAGTCATCGAAGTAATCATCAAGATTTACAAGACTTTATTGGCCCAATTGCTGAAGCAGAAGGGGTTGATTTAGAATGCTTAAGATTTCTACCTTCTGCACCTACAGACATGGAACATCGTGCCAATTTAGCCATTGCTGATGTTGTCTTAGATACCTATCCATACAATGGTGCAACCACAACCCTAGAAACTTTATGGATGGGTATACCATTAGTAACCAGAGTCGGAGAACAATTTGCAGCGCGTAACAGCTACACAATGATGATGAATGTAGGTGTAACTGAAGGTTTAGCTTGGAGTGATGAAGAGTATGTAGAGTGGGGTGTGCGCTTGGGTAAAGATGCTGCATTAAGGCAGCAAATTGCTTGGAAACTGCGACAATCAAGGCAAACATCACCTCTGTGGAATGGTAAGAAATTTGCCCGTGAAATGGAGAATGCCTATCAACAGATGTGGCAGAACTATAGCGGTTCTTAATTACATGGAATACAGACCTAACCCCCAGCCCCTTCCCTGCAAGGGAAGGGGAGTAAGATTCAAAGCTTCTTTCCTTTTAGGACAGAGGAATGGAAGCTAGGTCATAGTGTATTGTTTCTATAGACGGGTAGCGATAGCGGTTCGGATAAGACTTGATCCCCCCAACCCCCCTTAAAAAGGGGGGCTAATAATGGCTCTATTTCCCCCTTTTTAAGGGGGACTAAGGGGGATCTTTAAGGACTATGCACCTAAACCGAACCGTATTGGCTCATGACCCACTCTCAATTAGCGTAGGTGGTGTGAATGCCTCTATTGATTTAGCTGCTGAAAAACTCATTGCGGCAGAACGTGAGGGAGAAAAAATTGCTGTTGAAGTCAAAAGTTTTTTAGAGAAATCTTCTGCAATCTCAGAATTTCATACAGCATTGGGACAGTTTATTAACTATAGAGGCGCATTAAGGCGACGACAGCCAGAGCGTGTTTTGTATTTAACAGTACCTTTAACAACTTACAAAACATTTTTTCAACTTGATTTTCCCCAAGCGATGATTGAAGAGAATCAAGTCAAAATGATTATTTATGATGTAGAGCAAGAGGTGATTTTTAAATGGATAAACTAGCTCAGTATCGGCAGATTATACAACAGATATTACAGGGTTATAGTGAGGAAAAACCCTCTGGCAGTAATATAGATGTTGAGAATATTTTTGATATAGAACGTGACCATTACCAAGTAGTCCATGTAGGCTGGGAGGGTCAAGATTGGGTACATAGTTGTATCCTCCACATTGATATTAAGGGTGGAAAAATTTGGCTTCAGTGGAATGGTACAGAAGAAGATATTGCAGAAATTTTGGTTAGCATGGGAGTTCCTAAAGAAGATATTGTGTTAGGATTTCAGTCTCCTTTCATGAGGAAGTTTACAGAATATGCAGTGGGTTAGACCATTTATTAGAAAGCAGGCATTATCTCTAACTTGGATGCGATCAAGCTATCTACATCGCAAGATGGAAGTGTTTCTGCTTTTGCTTGTGCGATCGCAGATTCATTATCTGTTGTTAAAGCAATTCGAGTATTAATTCTAGGCAAAAGAGTTTTCCATTGTGCATCACTTAACTTACCTAGTAGAGAAATTTCTGGCCCCTCAGTTATATCTATATCATCTTCCATGAGCAAATTCATGGTCAAAGAAGATAAGAGTATATCGGCTTCCTCATCAGAAATATTTTGAGTATCTATGAGAAGAGTTATATGACTTTTATCTGGGTGAGTAGTGAGGGTAGAAATGGCACTTGCTAAATCTTGATATAATAAGTCTTCTGGCTGTGACCAGTCTGGGAAAATAATTAGGTTGATATCTCCTAAGCGGAAATTTTGACTCAGAGTATCTGCAAGATATTTACTAAATAGTTCTTGGAAGAGGTTGCCTATTTTAGTTGAGTAAGAGCGACTATCAAGAAAACTAGGATTATTTTGCATTTTTTCTTTGATTTGGGCGCTCTTTTGTTGGCGTAATTCAGGATCAGTTCCGAGTGCGATCGCTAACTGTATATAAGACTCTCCACTATCCGCAACTAAATCAGGTATATTCAATGTTTGGATCATTGCTGCTCCCATTGCTGAACGGAAGCTATTTCCCTGCCTAGCAATTACTGGTAAATTAACTTGTAGTGGTTCTATCAAAGAAGTTGTTCCAGCAAAGGGAAAAGAATCTAGATAAACATCGGCAATACTGAAGTATGCTTTAACATCTTGTCGATTTGGTACGGGCTGAGGATCTAAGACTATTAATCGGTCTGCTGTTATTCCATGCTTTAAAAATACTTTATTCAAGTGATTCACAAAAGCTTTTTTAGGATAAGCGGTTGACCAATTTGGCCCAAATGGCAGAAGTACTAAAACAGATTTTGGTACACCAAAAATAACTTTTGCCCACGTATCAATCAGTTCAGGGATAATTTTGAAGTAGTTAGCGGCAGAGATGAAAATAACAGCATCGTCAGCAATACCTAAACTTTGTCGCTCACTTTTTACAATTACTTTGTCTTCTTCATTACCATAACTAAAGCAATGAGCACTTCCTTCTAGTTTCACCAACTTTTCTTGATATTGCTGCTCTGCCGTTGCCGATGGATCGGTTAGTGTACCAGAGATGTAATAATCAATATGCCGCATTCCTGTTGTTACCACAGATCCGCCACTTGTGACTTGTATTCTAGCTAACCTATGCATTGATAAGAGGCAGATTTGATTCGTTATTAACGTCACATTCGTAGCAATGAACAATATATCGATATTATCAGCACGAATAATATTTACCTGTTCTGTTAAATCTTGTGGTAGTAGTTTAAAAGAGTTTGCACAGCTTTGGCAATATTGCTCTAGTTGATGACCAGTTTGATTAAGAGAGTATAAAATTACTTCAAAGTCTCGACTGATATACTCATAAACAGGAAGGTAAGCAAATGTTTCAGAGCCAGGTATAAAATATGCAGCTAGGACACCCAACCGAATTTTTTTTCTAGTTGTAGGCCTATCAGCAAACTCGTAATCTACCTCATAACCCTTAAGCTTCAGTAGAAACTCTATAATCTCTCCACGTTTAACATAGATATCTTTAAGATTATGCTCATTAAAATATAAGGGAACAAAATTAGCAATTGAAGCAAAGTTATTAACTATTTCATTCCACAACTGAGAATCAGAATTTTTTAATATCGATGTGTGTAAGTAATTAATCCACCCCTGCATATAGTAATAATAATTATCTGCATCGCCTACTTCTTGAAAGTGGAGTGGCGAAGAAAATAGGAATTGTAAATAGTCCTTAAGTAACCAACGGGGTATGCGAGAGAGGTCGTGCTGTAACGGTAACTGGTCAGCGCGCCGATACAGCATAGCTGCTAGTAAATGCTGAATTGCCTTTGGCTGATCAAAACCTTGAGATATGATTTTAACGATATTATTAACAAAAATCTGTTCTTCATCAGTCAGACTTTCATATTTGATGCTACTATTCACTAACATCTTATGTGTTTTACCTAACAGACCTAGATACATATCTGTTATCTGCTCATCTGAAATATTCAAACATTCTTCTGCTAGTTGTTTTCGTAACTGATGCAACTCTGCATTTTGTTCACTCAAAGTTGCATATCTATAAAGAGCTTGTTGCCTCGTTGCTTGAGGATATCGTGTATCACTGTAAATTGTCTTAAATAGCTTTTGATAATCTAATAAAATAGCATCCTTTAAAGCAACATTTCGACGAGTTTGTTGTTGTGGATGTATCCTAAATTGAGATAAAACTTTATTAACAAAACCAATTTTGTATTGGCTCATAATTCTGAGCCACATTTCTAAATCTACAAGTTGACAAAACTCAGAATTAAATAATCCAACTTTTTCAAAAACATCTTTTCTAATGAGAACTGTGCTTGGCTCTCCAATCTTATTAATTGGATTATCAAGTATATTTGGATCTAGCAAAAGTTGCTGTCCTGATTGAATCAGCTTTAATCTTGACCAACTTTTGTGTACATCCTTAGCCTCGTGATGCATTAAAAAGTTTGAATCATAAACAGTATGACCAGTATTATTGAAGAGTGTTCGCGGCGAAAAAACTAAACCTATCTCTCCATCTTGTTCAGCCAAATTAACCATTTCTTCAATAGCAGTTGGCTCTAGTAAATCATCTTGAAATAAAAATTTTATATATTTTCCTTTAGCTTGAGAAATACAAAAATTCCAATTTTGGGATAGTCCATACTGAGCATGTTCAAGAATTAAAAATTCAAAAGATGATTTTTTTTCTAATAATTTAGCAATCTCAACTGTTCTGTCAGTAGAATTATCATCAGATAAGATTATTTCTATGTTTGGATATGTCTGCCATAAAGCACTGGCAATTGATTCTGCAATAAAAACTTCACCATTATAAGTAGGAATACAAATAGTAACTAGAGGTTGAGGCTTTTTTATCGATGTTATTTTATAAGTTACAGCATCAGATAAGTTAAGCTGTTCTTCTTGAGGCTCTTTATCTTCTTTGCTTTCATCTACTTTAGCTTCGAGAAAACTTTGCCTAAATAAAGATTTTAAGTGAGCTATTTCACCGTTTTTAGCTGAGATTTTATCTTTTAGTTGATGTAATAATACAAAATTAGTAGCATCTAAATCTTTAGTTAATTGATATAATTCAATTAGCCCAAAATCATATTTTTGCTTGGCAACATCTAGTACATCTTGATCTTGCAGTAGTTCAAACAGTTTTTCTACTCCAATACATTGGATAAAATGTAAATTATGCAGCAAATATATAAAAGCTTTTTCTAGATTGTATTCAATTTCAGTGTTAAAGTCTGGTTTTTTAATGTGATTTGAAAATGCCTCCTTGAATATTTCAATACTAACATCATTAAAGATATTTCTATGTATTTGACAAAGTTCAAAATTTGAACGAGCTTGATTAGATATGCTACTGAGGTTAGCATTATCGGCTCTGATTCTATACTTAATAAGTTTATTATTTAAAATAAATAAGTTATGTTTTTTCAATAGCTTCAGCCACATTTCAAAATCTTGCAACTGAATAGATGCTAAATTAAATAGTCCAGCATCTAAAATTAATTCTCTACATATAAAACCAGTTACAGCATTAATATAATTACCATTAAAAAAGAAATGTCTTAGTATTTCGCTCTTTGTTTTATTAGGATAATTAAATAAGTTTTTTGCAAAATGACTATCAGTTATTATATGGCTATTTTCATCGATAAAATCTACCCATGAAAAAACAGCTTTTTTTTGAGATGTAACTAAATAGTTATATTGTGTTTCTAGTCTATGAGGATAACAAATATCATCTCCAGACATAAGAGCAACATACTTTCCTCTAGAATCTAATATAGCTCGATTGATTGCACTACTTGTCCCTTGATTCTCCTGATAAATATAAGTTATACGCTCATCTCTAAATTGTTTTATGATGTCATCAGTCTTATCGTTAGAACCATCATTAACAATAACTAACTCAAAATTTTTATATGTTTGAGTAAGAACACTTTCTATGGCTTCACCTATATATTTTTCATGGTTATAGGTAGTCATAGTTACGCTAATTAAAGGATTAGATAATGTCATATTTAAATACCTCCAGCAAAATTTTAACAACTTTTTGTACTTCTGTTTTATGCAGATGAGGACCAATCGGTAAACTAAGTATTTGGCTAGATATCGTTTGTGTAATTGGATAACTATTTATTTGCCAATTGGTTACTAACTCTTCTGCATAAGCATCTGATAAATGAGGCGCAATAGGATAGTGAATTAAAGTACTAACTTCCGCACTATTTAAGTAGCATTTTAATTTATCTCTTTGAGGATAACTGACTACAAAAAGATGCCAACTCCAACGCAATATTTAGTTTCACAGTAAACTGCAAACTCTTCTTCAAAAGCTGCCACTTCCTGACCAAGAATATACCAGCCAGACTCCATGACGCGCTGATAAGCTGCATCAAGTTCTTCTTTTAGCTCCAGATAAGGAGCTTTTAAATCAAGAAATGGAACTTCCATTGTCTATGCTCTTTACAGCTTTAATAAATTCATCATAATCGCGATAGTAGTCAGATTCTTCGTAATAGGTGGATGCTAGAACCATACAAACAGAGCCTGAAGAGAAATTATCTAGTTCTCGCCAAACCATAGAGCTGATATAAAGACCGTAGTAAGAGCGATTTAGAGGAAAACGCCATTTGCCATGTCCATCATCTAAAATCACATCAAAACTACCAGACATAGCAATGATTAATTGCTGTAATTCTTTATGAGCATGGCCGCCTCTTTCTGCGCCTCCAGGAACATCGTAGAGATAATAAACTCTCTTGAGATCAAAAGGAACATGCTTATTACCTTCTATAAATGTTAAATTTCCTCGCGGATCTTGTACTTTTGGTAGATGAATAATACGACACTGTTCAATACTCATGATGAGAGGTTAATTATTTTAAAAGATTTTTAAATTGATATGTATCAGTCCATAGCAAATTATCGCAATATTAAGCATTTGAAAATATTTAATACTTATGTAATACATTGATTTGCTATTTTCAACAAATTGAAGATACACTAAATAGATGCCATCATAAGTCATCAAGCAAAATAGCTTTTAGTTTTAACATCGTATTCAAATATGAATAAAGTTAACCAGCTTACTCGTTATTGCTGATATCTTTGATAACTCGTGCTGGATTACCTGCGACCATTTTACCAGCAGGAACATCTTTGCTCACAACGGATGCAGCCGCAACAACAGATTTTTCACCAATAGTTACTCCTGGTAAGATATTTGCTCCCGCACCAATAGCTACTCCATCACTAATTTTTGGTCCTCTAACACGATCTTCGTCGTAATCTAGTTTTCCTATAGCTCGATCATTTGTAGTGCTAACTAGCACGCTAATAAATACATCATTACCAATTTCACAATTACCTGTAATATGGGTAAGATCCATGATTTTAGTATGATTACCAATATTGGTGTTGTAATTTATAGTTACATTTCTACTAATAAGACAAAAATTGCCGATTGTAACCTTCTCTCTAATTGAAGTGTTCTCACAAATTAAGGTATTATTACCAATACAAATATCATAATAGATTACTGTATTTGGTCCAATTACACAGTTATCACCAATAATCAGCTTTTCTTCATAGTCGATTTTTCTGGAAACTGTACCCGTTCCTTTAGGTCGCTTGCCTAAATAAGCACCTGGGAAAATTTCTACATTGTCACCGATTATTACTCCTGCTTCTATAACAACATGAGGATGAATAATCACATTGTTGCCTAGAATAGCTCCAGCAGAAATAACTGAGTAGTGTCCTATAAATATATCTTGTCCAATTTTATCTGTTTCAATTATTGCGGTTTTGTGTAGCATAATCAGCCTTTAATATTCAGTCGATATCTGAAATAATTTAATCTTAGTCTTAATAAACAAACTAATTAATCACTTAATGAGCGCTCTTTCCCTATTGCTTCTTAACCTGCTCTAATACAACTTTGTAATCTTGCCGTTCGGGGTGCAACTTCACCAGCTTCTCCAAAAGTTCCATAGCACCTTTAGCATCTTTCAATTGCAACCGCAGCAAAGACAGTTTCTCTAAAGCAAGTTGGTTTTCTGGTTCCCGTTGCAAAACCAGTTCATAACCCCGCGCCTGTTGCTGTAATACTGACTCAGCAGAGGGAGACGCAATTGCTGGCTTAGGTTGGCTAGCCTGTTGAATTGCTGGAATGACTGCAAATACCGTAGAGCCAAAAAACGAGAACATCGACACTATCGTTAAAATCTTTTGTCGCCGCCCAATCTGCTTTTTGCGGGCGATTAGGTATTCTTCCCCTGAACCAGCCATGTATCAATTATTGCTGCTATAAATGCTTAGGTGTCAGCAACCCTCCCGTTATGAGGTTACCCATCCGCCCAATAGAAACTAACATCTTAAACTGGAAATTTTTTACACAAACTTTAAAAGCTGACTCCGAGGAGGAGAGAAGTTTATCAGAATTCGCGGAAAATCCCATCCGTCTATAGCTCAGGGGATGGATAGTGGTCTGCGGAGCGGAGCGAAGTAGACAATCATTCTTTTCCGCCTGACTGTTCTTTAATATAAGCCTTGACTATTTCTAGTGGCGCTCCACCGCATGAGACTACACATTTAGAATCGTGCCATAGTTTAACTTTTTCACCCCAGTAAAACTTACCTATTTCTGATTTGTATTGTTGTCTTAAAATCCTGCTCGTTGCAGATTTAAGCGAAGCCATTAAATCAGAAATATTGTTATCTGGATGTAAATTGACAAGTAAATGCACATGATCAGGCTCTCCATTAAATTCCTCAAGGACGCACTGATTAGCGGTCAATACGCGCACAAAAATAGGCTCCATATCTGCAAGCATAGCTTCTGTGAAAACTAACCTACGAAACTTGGTTATAAAACCATGTGTAAATGGATGTCAAAAACTACGTGCGCTCCTTTTCTTAGACTATTTCTATTCACTTCGAGTCAGCCTCAAAATCTATGGTATAGTTTTTACAGTAATATGTTCAAGCAATTCGACTCATGCCGTATGGTTGCCAACAAATACTATTAAATCCTGATAATGATCTAAAGGCAATCTTAGAGTTTCTGTGTGGTGAAGCAACAAAACTCTCTAATTGCGGAACGTACTATGCCCGACAACTTTACTTTAAAACGGGTAGAATCCCTAGCAAATTTGATTTAAATAATCAACTTGCTGATAATATTCATTTTGCAGCAATGTACTCTCAAGCAGCCCAACAATGCTTAATGAGTGTAGCAGAGTCATTCAAATCATTTGTGGGACTACTTAAAGGAATAAAAAATGGTACTGTAACGCAAAAACCTAAACTTCCAGGTTATCGAGATGGCGGGTTAAGCTTGGTAACATATCCGGCTCAAGCTATAAAACTAAAGCCTGAAGGTCTGCGATTCCCATTGGGTAGCAAGGTTAAAACATGGTTTGGACTAGCAGAATTTTACTTGCCTATGCCATCGAATCTTGACCACAAGCAAATTAGAGAGTATCGAATTCTTCCTAGAAATGGTGAATTCTATTTAGAGCTTGTTTACAAACTGTCAACCGTTAAATCTGATCTAGATTTTAACAAAGCCATTGGTATAGATCCAGGGCTTAATAATTGGCTAACTTGTGTTAGCAATGTCGGTACATCTTTGATTGTCGATGGTTTACACCTCAAGAGTTTGAATCAATGGTATAACAAACGAGTGTCTGTTCTTAAAGAAAATCAACCACAAGGTTTTTGGTCTAAGCAGTTAGCTCTCATCACCGAAAAGCGAAATAGACAAGTCAGAGATGCCGTCAATAAAGCTGCTCGACTGATATTGAATCACTGCCTTGAAAACAAAATAGGAACAATCGTTTTTGGGTGGAATGAAGGTCAGCGCCAAAACATCAATCTTGGTAGCAAGACTAATCAAAAGTTTGTTCAGATTCCTACTGCTAGGTTGAAAGATAGAATCGCTCAACTCTGCCAACAGTACGGGCTAAGGTTTGAGGAAACTGAAGAAAGCTACACAAGTAAAGCGAGTTTTTTAGACTCTGACTTGCTACCTATATTCGGCGAAAAACCTGAAGGGTGGCAAGAGTCTGGTAAGCGAGTTAAGCGTGGCTTGTACGCTTGTGCAAATGGTACAAAAATAAATGCTGATGCCAACGGTGCAGCGAATATTTTAAGAAAAGTAGCGGTGAAGCTTGGGCTAGACCTGAGTAGAATCAGTAGCGGCGATTTGATAGCGCCTTTAAGAATCCGGTTCTGGATTTCTTAAGAATCCCCATCCGCCCATGCGGTGGGGAGTATCAAGGTGAGCTTATGCTGTACTGACAATTTTGCCATGCGATCGCTCTCCAGATCTTATTCACTGGGCAAAAAATTAAGATTATATAAAGATTTGCGATTATTCAGCCTAAAGTTAGATGTTTGCGATATTGTAAATATCGTTTAAATAAAAAGAAAGAGTAGATATTTCTACTCAATTGCAAATTTACCTGTTAGTCAAAAGCTTTCAAACTAGCCCGTATTCTATGCGTTCTTCAACAAGCACACATATTTTTTGTGATTAAAACAAATAAAATTTTCCTACTTGTCCTTAGTCAGACTTCTTAGTGCAACTTCCCAGACGGCTAATTATTCCGCTCGGTGTCTACAATATATCTATGACAAAGGGTACTGTTGCACTCTAGTGGAGAAAGGGTAAAAGTTAAGAGTAAAAAGAAAAGGGGAAACAAAAGCATCCCTTATTCCTTCACCTCTTCCCCCTCAACCTCTGCCCGGCTTCTGCAAAAAGTTTAAGGACTGCTTGGTGAAATTGGAGTTTTGTGGTGGTAATTACCGTACAAAACTGGATTTACCAGTAATTTAGTAGAGTTTGTTATGGTATAGTTAAAAAGTTAAGACTAGCTTTACCAAAAATTACACCACTCTACGATCCAGCAACAATTGCAGAATGGGAAGCAGTTTTAATCAAGTATTTACCAACAAAATCTGAATTCAATCGAGGTTATGACTCAGCAAGTGATTCACCCAATGGTGAAATTGCAGCGCAATGTGCAATCACTCATAGAATCGAATATTATCAAGCCAAGCGATAGCATCTGGAAAATCGCTTTGCTCTACGGTAATGAATGGCAGCACTGGAAACAGGAACTGCTTGACTTTGGCTTTAGTATGCAAGACCCAGTTAGTGAATTGCTAGCTGTAGAAACTTGGGATGAAGAGTAGGGAATAGGGAATAGGGAATAGGGGAAGAATTCTAACTCTTAACTCCCCACTCCCCACTCCCCACTCCCTAAAGTTGGCAACCAGCTAACGCCGCAGCTAATTCCTTCGCCGTTTGATAGCGATCGCGTGGCAATGGTTCTGTAACGCGATCAATCACATCTCTTAATTGGGAACTAATCGTGGGAACTTTTGCCACATCAAACCTGAAGTTTCGCCCCCTTTGGCGGTAATACTTGAACGGGTTTTCGCCTGTGAGCAAAAAAATCAGCGTTGGCCCAATTGCATACAAATCAGATTGAGTCAAAGGTTGTCCTCGTTCTTGTTCAGGAGCGCAATAACCTTCTGCACCAATCCGAGTACCGGGGACTGTGCCAATTTCTTTAACTGCGCCAAAATCTAGCACTACTATGCCATTTAAAGAACTTCGCACCATCAGGTTAGCGGGTTTAATATCGCGGTGAATCAGTGGAGGCTCTTGGCTATGAAGATATTCTAAAATATCGCAGGTTTGGATCATCCAAGCGATCGCTTGATTTGGTGTAACTGGCCCAGTAGTATAAACACGTTTCTCTAAATCTTGTCCGTGAATTAGTTCCATTGCCAAGTATTTTTTTCCGTCTTCTACAAAGAAGTCGTAATACTTGGGAATTCCCGGATGGTTAAGAGATTTGAGAGTATGCGCCTCACGCTCAAATAATTCTTGAGCTTTGGCAATTCTTACCATATCAGCATTCATTTGCTTCAACACCAGCAGTTGTGGCATACCCGCAATCAAGCCAGCCGCATCCCAAGCCAGATAAGTAGTACCCATACCTCCTTGTCCAAGAGTTTGCAACACTTGATAATGGCGAATTTTCTGTTGCACTGAGAGAGGTTGGCCGCAGTGGATGCAGAATAGATTATTTGGGGAATTGCCTTCATGGGTGCAAGTGTATCTACCTTGGGCTGACTGGAGTGTTGCAACAGCATTTTCTTCTGTTTCTTGGATTTGTTGTTGCGATCGCACACTAATTTCCAGTACTGTTACCTCCTGAATTTGGAATTGCAGTATTGGGCCTCCCTGTGCCAGTTGCAAAAGGGAATTATCTGGTAATGGACTCTGAATCACAAGGACACCGTTGAGGAAAGTCCCATTAGTACCCTGACTAATCAGCCGCCAACCACCGCCATTATCAGCAGAATCTACTTGTCTTAGTTCTAGATGATGCCGCGAAACTAAACTATCAGTTAAAACAACGTGATTATCTGCCGCTCGACCAATGCGGATTATGGAAGAGTTCTCAAAGCACCACTGGTGGAGGGGCGTTTTCTGTTGCGGTTCTAACAGGGTCAGACTAACCACGACACAACCTATAAGGTAAGGGGACTGGGGACTGGGTATTGGATATTGGGTATTGGATATTGGGCATGGGGCATTGGGCATGGGGCATTGCTTTTTTCTCCCTCATCTCCCTTATCTTCCCCATTCCCCACTCCCGATTTATTTTTAACTTTCCAGATTTGGGCGCACTTTTGCCCGAATAAGTATACCAGTAATGTTGTCATGACCATTGTGTTGGTTCGCCAAATCAATTAACTCTGTAACACCCCGTTCTAAGTTAGCGCCAGAACTAAGTAAGGGTTCTAAGTGAGTCTGCCAATGGGTTTCTAGTAAATCATTATCTGATAGACCGTCTGATGCCAACAACAGAAGAGTATCTTCATTGATATCGAAAAAGCCTACATCGGGATTAATCGAGTTTTCGTCACGAGGCCCCAAAGCTTGGGTGAGTTGGTAGGCATCCGGGCGGGCGTAAGCTATGCTTGCTTCCACACCTCGGTTAATTTCCCGTTGCCCAACTTCGTGATCTACTGTGACTTGTTCTAGCCCCCGCTTGCGCGTTAACCGATAGAGACGGCTATCTCCCACATGAGCAACTGCTGCTTGAGTATCTTCAATTAATAGCATT
Organism: Nostoc sp. FACHB-888; assembly: GCF_014696655.1. Taxonomy (NCBI): domain Bacteria; kingdom Bacillati; phylum Cyanobacteriota; class Cyanophyceae; order Nostocales; family Nostocaceae; genus Nostoc; species Nostoc sp. FACHB-888. The sequence goes on from NZ_JACJQM010000009.1 coordinate 146,477, forward strand.
ACTAAAGTTGTACCCATGCGCCCCACTCCAGAACGGGCATCTTGTTGATTTAGCTTATAAATCGCCTCATTCGCTAAATACACTGCCTCACGAATGCTATCTTCTGTTGGCAGTTGGTTGGTAATCCAATGTTCTTGAAAGTATTGCCGTAGGGTGTTGACTGCTAACTCACTGGCGATCTCGCCACCAGCGTGTCCACCCATACCATCACAGAGAATATACAAACCATGCCCTTGCAAAACTCGACTTTTAGGGAACTCCAACTTCTCAATTTTGGTTTCAATACCAAAGTAGTCTTCGTTACGATGACGCTGACGCCCCACATCTGTGCGTCCTGCATCTTCTAAGCTACTTAACTGCATCGCCAGTACAACAGTTGGCATATCATCAGTTTTGCTGATCATATCTTCTGGCTCATCTGATTGCAGGATAGTAGTGGGCACAGTAGTATTATTCTCCTTGATTGGGGGCGAAGTTGCGGTTCCTAGTGCTTCCAGTTCAACAGAGATTTCCTCCAAGCACGATCGCAACTGTGCGATCGTCTGAATTTTACCTACCTCTAAATCCCCCAACATCTGCACTACAGAGCCAAATTGAGTTCGTTGAGATTGCCTAAATAGCGCTTGCCAAACCCGCCCCAAAGCTTGAATGGTTAACGGTTCCTCTGGAATAGCAGATGTTTGGGCTTGGGCATCTTCTGGCGACTCGGTGACAAGTTGAGAATTCGATGGTTCCACATATAATCTTTGTAGCGCCAGCGTTTGGTCTTCATCCAATCGCAAATTTGCCAAATCTAACAGGCTTTGACGACAATTTACTGGTTCCAATAATGCCCAAAGTTGGGTCATTTCATAACACCAGTGTAAAATTTTTAACGAACTTGTCCTTTCTAGTTGCCACAGTTCGAGTAAAGGCTGCCAATGTGAGCGATTCTCGATGATGACAACCTGCATATCCCCCTGCTGCCATGTATCGTGAATCGCCGGTATCACCCGATGACCTTGGGATTCTAAGGCAATATAAAGTTTAGCAAGGTGAGGAATTCCACTTGCTTCCACTGATGGCGTTAGCAAATCTGATTGCTGACTTGCTAGTATTGCCTCAATGGGTGATATTTGATACGGCTGACAGTCTAGAACTCTCACACCTACATCAGTAATGGTGTCAGTTTCCGTTTGGGTAGGTAGTGGATCTAATAATTGATAACGCTCTTGGGAGTCTAAATAGGAGCCTAATGCAATCTGAGAACTAGGAGATAAAGGAAAGGAGGATATTGCTTCCTCATCTCCCTCTACTCCCACATTTCCTTCATCTTTCTCTACTCCCAAATTTCCATTCGTTTCCTTAACAATAATTGCCCAAAACACTGTTCCACATTCCGTGCCACAGTTATGACAACGTAGTGCATTCACAGGTACATCATCGGTACTGCATTCAGGACAAACCTTGTGAGTCAGGGATGTGCCACAGCTTTGGCAAAATTTGTTGCTATTGGGGTTTTCAAATTTACACTGAGGGCAAATCAGCATAGTGGAAGTTCCTTTATTCCCGTTCCAAGGTGCTTCTAGCCACTAAATCCAAGGTGCCACAATTGGCTGTCCCTGACTACAGTAGACTTATAAGAGATTGTAGTTTATCAATGAATTTTGGTGGCAGTATTAATTGTGACGTATATTAAATAAATATTTAATATATTGGTATCCAATTCCTTATAAATGGGGAGTAGAGGAGACAGGGGGACAAGAGGTGAGAACTTGAAACAACTCTTTCCCCTTGTCTCAAAGTCCTCTTGCCCCATGCCAAGAGTCTGGCAATTGCGGAGGTTCAGCATGAAACCATTTTTGATAAATTTGCTTGTAAGTGCCATTGGATAACAAAGTCGCTATAGCTTTGTTAATTGCATCCAGATGGGGAGAGTCCTTAGGTGTAGCAATCCCGTAGTATTCTTCAGTAAGCAGATCGGCAACAACTCTGATACCTTTGAGTTTGCCATTTTTAATTGCATATAAAGTAGCAAAAGCATCGCTAACCACAGCATCAACATTGCCGTTGAGTAAGTCTTGGAAAAATTCTGGCCCAGAATTAAAAGTACTAATTTTGGCGTTAGGGATGGTTTCGGCAAAATTTGCCCCAGTTGAACCAATTTGTACAGCAATTTTTTTACCTTTGAGACTATTGAAGTCTTTAATATTTTGGTTATCTTCGTGGACAGCGATTGCTAGTCCGGCTTTAAAATAAGGTCGTGAAAAAGCAATTGTTTTCAAGCGTTCAGCAGTAATGGTGATTCCGCTAATTGCTGCATCGACTCTTTTAGCTTGCAAGGTCGAGATCATGCCATCAAAGGGCAGACTTTCAAACTGGACTGCAAAACCTGCTACTTTAGCAATCGCATTCATCAAATCAATATCAAAACCTTCCAAGTTACTGCTAGCCCTTTGGATTTCAAAAGGGACAAAAGTGGGATCTGTCGCCACCCTAAGAGATATAGCATCTAGATTATTGGTGGGATAGAAACTTTTACAGGCAATAATCAGTAGCAAAGAGCCTAAGCTTAGAATTAGCTGCTGCCACTTGAACTTAATTAATTTCACTGTAGTAATCCCGTTCTATCAGTCAATATTCACGATAATTGTCATGATGTTATAAAAAAGAATACATCCGTCAGCACCAGAATCCATCATGAATTCTAGGCGACTAGCGAAAGTTTAAGACCCCACTCTAGTGAAAAGTTTAGATCAGAAGCTTCCTCTGATCTAAACTTTTCGCCAATTGTCTTCTTGTGTATTCCGTATTCTGACTCCCAATTTTGAACTACTTATGGTTTCTACCACCCCTACTTACCGAATTACTGATTTGTTCGCCGAACGAGCAAAAAACATCGCACCACCAACCTACGGTACAGAGTTAAGCAAAATTCTCACTGTCAGCTTTGCCTATGGTCTAGCTGACCCAATTCTTTTTCCTCATGCTGACTTGGCTGCTGCAAGTGCCATTGTGCTGGCAGAAGAGGCTCCGATCGCCCTCAATTACGGCCCACCTTCAGCTCAACTGTATGAGCAAATTATCCTCCGTTTGCAGGCTAAAGGAATCACTGCCGATCGCGATCGCCTGATCATTGGCTATGGTTCTGGTCAGATTCTCGGTTTGCTACCAGATGTGTTTGTGGAACCTGGTGATGTAGTAATTGTGGAAGGGCCAACCTTTTTAGGAGTAGTTGCTAGATTTGTCCACGCTGGCGCACGCATAATTACTATTCCTGTGGATGAGTTGGGGATGGATGTAGATGCTTTAGAAGTGGCATTAAAAGATTTAAAGAAACAGGGTATTCGACCCCGATTTATTTATACTATTCCCACCTTTCATAATCCCACAGGCGTTACTATGCCGTTATTTCGCCGCCAAAAACTGGTAGCATTAGCGGCTGAGTATGGTGTTCTGGTGGTGGAAGACGATGCTTATAGCGATTTACACTTCCAAGGAGAAACTATACCCCCCCTGGCAACTCTCGACCAAGAGGGGTGGGTTTTATATGTGAGTACCTTCTCGAAAATTATTGCGCCTGGTATCCGGCTAGGCTGGGCTTGTGGCGATCCAGCGATTATTGAACGGCTAGCAATGTTCAAAAGTGAGGGGCCTGTGGGGCCATTTGTCAGCCATGTAGTCGCTCGTTACTGTGCCACAGGCAAGTTAGAGAATCACATTCAGGAGCTAATCGCCTGCTACAAACATAAGTGCAATTTATTGTTAGAAGCGATCGCCTTAGAGTTTCCCAGTGATGTAGTTGCTCTGCGTCCCGATGGCGGCTTTTTCGTTTGGTGTAAATTGCCACCAGATATCAGCGCCAAAGCCCTCCTTATGGCTGCCAATGAACACGGCATCAGTTTTCTGCCAGGGACTCGCTGCTATGCCAATGGACAGGGGGATGATGCCTTCAGGTTAGCTTTTAGCTTTCAACCAACACAGAAGATTGTTGAGGGAATCGCTACATTAGGAGCAGTGTTGCACGGATTGCGGTAATTATTTAGGAGGCAGGGGGCAGGGGGCAGGAGGCAGGAGGGACAAATCATCCAGAGATTCCACCCCTGATTTGGCAGCCCTGAACTCTCGTAAAGAGTAGGAAGCTAAGACAAAAGTGGGGGTCTTAAACTATGCACCCTGATTGGTTCCAATACAGTTCAGAATGAGCAACAAAAACCTCATGTAGAGACGCGATAAATCGCGTCTTAAAATACCAAGTATTTACACCAACAACACTTAACCCAAGCGTATTGTGATTGGTTCCAGCAGAAGATAGAAGGCGGTCTTTTTCCTGCCTCCTGCCTTCCTCGATAAATTTTGTAAACTTTAAAAAATTTGTTCTAATCGTTGGAAATCTCGCTGCACTTCGTACCAGAGACTTTTATTATGGGGGTCTGTCTTCAGAGCTTTTTTAAGATAAATTCTGGCTTTGAGCAGTTGGTTTTCAGAAATTAACGCCCGTCCCCAAATTTGATAAGCGATCGCTAGCCATTGGCGAACTTCTGCATCTGTTGATAAACGATCTGCTAAAGCTTCCGCCAGGGCGATCGCTTGCGGAAATCGTCTTTCTTGCAAAAATCGCTGCAATTGCTCATAAGTCTTCCACTTCAGCCGTTCTTCTATTTCCAACAGATTAGGCGGCTTTGCTTTTCCTGGTTCTTGGCTTGTCACCGTTGTTACTGGTGTTTTCTGCCTATGCGTTGCCCTAGCGTCATCACGCCCACCAGATGTTGACACCTGACTTGAATGTATGGCAGTTTCCTCTGGCAGTACCACTGTCAGTAGGAGTTTGTACGCCTCTGTCAACGCAATAAACTTATCTTTGGCTTTGTTGTCGTCTGGGTTGATATCGGGATGATATTGCTGTGCCAATCGCCGATAAGACGATTTGATGTCAGCAAAAGAGGCTCCCGATCTTAAACCTAGTAAACGGTAGCAATCTCCAAGATCCATCTTGAGCTATGAGCTATCGAATATCCAGCTAGAGGCTATTAGCTATGAGCTTTCAGCCTGAACTATTAATAATAAAGGCTAATTTGATATTTTAAAGTTCAATGTTGACAGTTTCTTTAGGGAAGGGAGTAGGGAATGGGGAATGGGGACAAGAAGCAGAGGTGCGGGGAGCAGGGGGCAAGGTCTTTTCTGCCCCCTGCCTCCTGCCTCCTGCCTCTCTACTCCCCTGCTACTATAGAGGTTCGTTCTTCAATCACACGGTCAATTAAACCGTATTGTTTTGCTTCTTCGGCAGACATGAAAAAGTCACGATCCATATCTTTTTCAATCTTTTGTATGGTCTGACCGGTTTTATCGGCATAAATGCCATTGAGTTCGTGACGAATCCGCAGAATCTCTCTAGCTTCAATTTCGATATCGCTTGCTTGTCCACGGGTGCCACCTGAAGGCTGGTGAATCATAATCCGTGAGTGAGGCAATGCTAACCGTTTGCCTTTGGTGCCAGCAGCCAGCAGGAAAGACCCCATTGAAGCCGCTAAACCGACGCAAATAGTCACGACATCTGATTTGATATGTTGCATGGTGTCAAAAATAGCCATGCCAGAAGTGACCATTCCACCGGGGGAATTAATGTATAAATAAATATCTTTACCTGGATCATCTGAGTCCAGATACAGCATCACAGCGATAATTTGATTGGCAATTTCATCATCAACATCTCGCCCCAAGAATATAATCCGTTCTCGGTAAAGGCGATCGTAGATGCTAATCCAATCTGTATATTGTCCTCCGGGCATCCGGTAAGGAACTTTAGGAACGCCTATAGGCATAATTTACTCCGTTTTTAATTAGTCATTAGTCATTGGTCATTGGTCATTAGTCATTGGTCATTGGTCATTAGTCATTGGTCATTGGTCATTAGTCATTGGTTATTAACAAAGGACGAATGACATAGACGCGCTAGCGGCTTCCCGCAGGGTAGGACGAATGACAAATTAAAGGACACTGGCAGGAAGTGGAGGATTTGCGAGTTCTTCTTTCTCAAAAACTCGGTCAATAAGACCGTATTCCTTTGCTTCATAGGGTGTCATATATAACAGCCGATCCATATCTTTAGTAATTTTTTCTGGAGCCTGTCCAGTGGTGCGATGCAGTATATCAACTAACGCCCCTTTATTTACCAAAACTTCCCTAGCGCGAATTTGAATATCCGTTGCTTGACCTTGGGCGTAGCTCTTAGGCTGATGCAGGATAATCGAGGAGTGAGGCAAACTAGCGCGGCAACCTTTTGTACCAGCACTGAGGAGCATTGCTGCCATACCCATCGCGGAACCGACGCAGATGGTGTGGATAGGAGGCTTGATATATTTCATTGTGTCGTAGATGGCGAAGGCTTCGGTTTCAAAGCCAATGGGTTCGCCACTGTAACCGGAAGTGCCGGTAGAGTTGATATAGATTTTAATTGGCTTTTCTGGGTCGTCGGACTGCAAAAACAGCAACTCGGCCACGATTAATTCTGTGACAGCAGGCACCAGTGGCATCCCCAGATAGACAATTCGCTCCTTCAATAAGAGGGAAGGTAAATCTGGCGGCGGTGTCCGGTAGAAGTTATCGCCGTAATATGGGGCTTGAACAGCCTTAATTGGGGAAATGTCCATAGCAACTGATCGCCTGAAACTATGCCGTTAACTGTAATACATCCTAGCGCGATGATAGCTCTCCTCAAGGTGCGGATTTCTCCCTAATGCTTCAGGCAGCTTCGCATCTGCCAATGTTTGGCTTCTAAGATATTCTGATTATATTCATGTATTTGTGTTGGATAGGTTTTCCGTAGAGCTAAAGTGGTGCTTTAAAGTTATTTATTAATATGTATATCCTGAATAAGGACTTTGAGTTATGAAGGTTAGTTTGCAGCCTGCCTTGAATGATGGTAATTTGGACGCGAATCAACTGAATAGTCAACGTCAGTTGGGAATTTCGATTTCAGCGATCGCAGAGACTCAAGACCGGAATGTGCCTCTGAATTTATGCTTGATTCTCGATCATAGTGGGTCTATGAATGGGCGATCGCTAGAAACGGTCAAAAAAGCAGCGAATCGTCTGGTAGATAGGCTCAACCGTGGCGATCGCCTTAGTATTGTAGTTTTCGATCACCGTGCCAAAGTCTTAGTACCTAATCAAAGTGTCGAAGATCCAGAAAAAATCAAAAATCAAATTAACCGCCTAGCCGCCGATGGTGGAACTGCGATTGATGAAGGATTGCGCTTGGGGATTGAGGAGTTGGCAAAGGGAAAAAAAGATACTGTTTCTCAAGCCTTCTTATTAACTGATGGAGAAAATGAACACGGTGACAATAATCGCTGTTTAAAATTCGCCCAATTGGCTGCTAGCTATAATTTGACTTTGAACACTTTAGGATTTGGTGACAATTGGAACCAAGATGTTTTAGAAAAAATTGCTGATGCTGGTTTAGGTACTTTATCTTACATTCAAAAACCCGATCAGGCAGTGGATGAGTTTAATCGCCTGTTCAGCCGCATTCAAACCGTGGGACTGACTAACGCTTATCTGCTATTATCCCTGATGCCCCATGTCCGGTTAGCGGAACTCAAACCTGTAGCCCAAGTTTCCCCAGACACAATTGAGTTACCACTGCAACAAGAAGCTGATGGACGTTTTGCTGTGCGGTTGGGAGATTTAATGAAAGATGCAGAACGGGTGATATTAGCTAATATTTATTTGGGACAATTGCCAACAGGTGAACAAGCGATCGCTAATGTACAAGTCCGCTACGATGACCCAGCCGCCAATAAGGTAGGTTTAGTTACACCAAATATCCCAGTTTATGCCCATGTAGTGAAAAACTACCAAGCAGATCCGAATCCCCAGGTGCAACAGTCTATTTTGGCATTAGCTAAGTATCGCCAAACCCAGCTAGCCGAAACGAAATTGCAACAGGGCGATCGCTCTGGTGCGGCGACAATGTTACAAACGGCTGCTAAAACTGCGCTGCAAATGGGAGATACTGGGGCGGCAACGGTGTTGCAAACTTCTGCTACCCAGCTACAATCTGGTGGAGATTTATCCGAAAGCGATCGCAAGAAAACCAGAATTGTCTCCAAAACAGTTTTGCAAGATACCCCTCCCCAGTAAACTCAGGTTTAGATGAAAGTTAAATTGCTCTCGGCGTTAAATGACAATAATGTTGATGTGGCTAAAACTTGTAGCCAACGTCAACTAGCAATGACGATTTTTGCAATCGCTGATGAGTTTGACCAAAATCTACCCCTTAATCTCTGCTTGATTTTAGATAGAAGTGGTTCCATGCATGGACAACCGATTAAAACGGTGATTCAGGCTGTAGAAGGATTAATAGATCGGTTAAAAGGAGGCGATCGCATCTCAGTTGTGGCTTTTTCCGGTTCTGCGGAAGTCATTATCCCCAACCAAGCGATCGAAGACCCCGAAAGCATCAAATCTCAAATAAAAAGCAAACTGACTGCTAGCGGCGGCACTGCGATCGCTGAGGGTTTGGAACTGGGAATTACAGAACTGATGAAAGGGACAAGAGGCGCTGTTTCCCAGGCGTTTCTGCTGACGGATGGGCATGGTGAAAGCGGTTTGCGGGTTTGGAAGTGGGATATTGGGCGAGATGACAACAAGCGTTGTCTTAAACTGGCGCAAAAGGCTGCCAAATTGAACCTAACTATCAACACTTTCGGATTTGGCAATAGCTGGAATCAGGATTTACTAGAAAAAATTGCCGATGTCGGTGGTGGGACTTTAGCGCATATTGAACGCCCTGAACAAGCTGTAGAGCAATTTAGCCGACTGTTTGGACGAATTCAGTCGATTGGGCTAACTAATGCCTATTTGCTGTTATCTCTAGTGCCTAATGTCCGACTAGCAGAACTGAAACCCATTGCCCAAGTTGCCCCAGACACAATCGAGTTACCAGTGGAACCCGAAGCGGATGGTAGCTTTGCTGTCCGTTTAGGAGATTTGATGCAGGATGTAGAACGGGTAGTTTTGGCGAACATTTATCTGGGACAATTGCCTGAAGGTAAACAAGCGATCGCTCATCTACAAATTCGCTATGATGACCCATTGGTTAACGAAGAAGGTTTACTTTCGCCCTTGATGCCGGTGTATGCAGATGTAGTGCGAGCGTATCAAGCGACATCTAATCCCCAGGTGCAACAATCTATTTTAGCATTAGCGAAGTATCGTCAGACCCAGTTAGCTGAGGCGAAATTGCAACAAGGCGATCGCACTGGTGCAGCCACGATGCTACAAACAGCTGCTAAAACCGCCTTACAAATAGGAGATAAAGGGGCAGCGACAGTGTTGCAAACTTCCGCCACTCGTCTGCAAGCTGGTGAAGAACTTTCGGAAGCAGACCTCAAGAAGACTAGAATTGCATCAAAAACTGTTTTACAGGAATAATAAAAATTCAGTTTTGCTGATTAACGGTGTGAAAGTTTCGCGCCAAGGTGCAAAGCGAGAAAAAATATTTTATTGCTCAATTGAGCAACAAAGTAAAGTAGTCGCATATTCCTAACTTATTGATTAACAACCAGCGAAGAATTTGACTTATGCTGCTCCAGAAGATTGTCCAAGAATTGCAAGACATCCCTGAAGACAAGCTAGCAGAAATTTATGACCTAATTCACTACTTTCGGTTAGGTTTAAGTCAAGAACGTACACAACCTCTTGCGGTGAGCGAAGTCGAACCGCGCATCCCTGGTTTGTTGAAAGGACAACTCGGCGATGCTTTCTTTGAACCACTGCCAGAAGAAGAACTTTAGCAATGGGAATGAGCTAACTCATCGACACCCATATTCTGCTGTGGTGGCTCTTTGACGACCTAAAACTCCATGTTTTTCCATTTGCGGAGTTAGTTAAATCGGTAATACCTGTGTTGTTAGAGAAAAATAAATAAATTTATTAGTATAATTACGAATCGATTTTAACTTTCTCAAGTGTCGCAGGGACTTCAATTGTTCCAATATAAAGTAATTGGGCTGAAAAGTTAAATATAACTACGTGACAATATTAATGTCTAGGTATGAAATCTATATACTAAGCAACAATTGAAGGATTTTTGCTGAATGAAGCGATGGCTACGCCCGCCGCAGGCATCGCAAGCTAACGGCTTAACGATATACCAAAATGAATGCGGAAATTACTTAAATAAACAAGCAAACTGGGGTTTGAGAAAGTAAAAGCTTCTTTTACTTGCGGAAAACACCAAAATGAGAAAGCAAACTGGGGTTTGAGAAAGCAATATCTCTTTTTGCTTGCGGAAAACACTAAAATGAGAAAGCAAACTGGAGTTTGAGAAAGCAATATCTCTTTTTGCTTGCGGAAAACACTAAAATGAGAAAGCAAACTGGGGTTTGAGAAAGTAAAATGCCATTTTGAGTAAGCAATGTGCCTTTTTGCTTATTGAATATGAAGTTTTGAGAAAGCAATAAGCCTTTTTGCTGATTAAATATAAATTTAAGTTAAATTTGTCTTCTGATGAACTCAGCGAAGTATCGTCAAACTCAATTAGCCGAGGCGAAATTGCAACAAGGCGATGTCTTACGACAAGCCGCTACGCGTCTACGCCTTGTTGCAGCCACAATGCTGCAAACAGCAGCCAAAACTGCCTATTTAATTAATAAATTACCCCTTATGCTACTAATTCCGTCATTATTAGGCTGCTCAAGCTCTTGGCGATCGCCTCTGGAGTCAGAACGAAATCTACTTTCCCGGTGTCAATAGCAGCTGAAGGCATATCGAAGTACTCCGAAGTAGTTTCATCTTGAGCAATCGTCATGCCGCCATACTTTTTGATTGCCATCACTCCTAAAGCACCATCTCTGCCAAACCCACTTAGGACAACAGCAATCGCCCGCATTCCGTAATTAAGTCCTACCG
>NZ_JACJQM010000090.1:0-20188 GCF_014696655.1 Nostoc sp. FACHB-888
ACGAACCCTGGTTAATGCCACTGCCAAACTCAATCTCTGCTTCATCAGGCTAATGATTAAGAGGCTTGCAGTACCTTCTTAGATGTCAAATGGGTTCTATATGAAAACGCTGGGTTCAATAGTGCAGTAAAACCGGATTTATTACCCCACCTCCAGAAAAATTATGAGCAAGATTGTTATAAATTAGACACCTTTCAAAAATTATAGTTTCTCCGTGGTTCATTTTTATAAAATTCTCTTTTGAAAAAAAATAATTCCTAGTAAAAAATATTGGCGCAATCATGCCCCAAAATTTTGATTGCGATCGCTAATTCTCAGCTTAGTATTTGAAAATCTACCATTACAGACAACTATCTAAAGAGAGAAAGTTTAATCTCGAAATCCAGCCATTAGTTAGTTGTATAACTTGGCCCAAAGGTGAATAATACGGGATATAGCCAAGATACTTTCTATTTCTTAAATATTGCTCAAGATAATGATGCATTTAGTTTGACGGCATGAACCATCTTCAGTAATTAGAAAGAAATGGCTATCAAAAGCCAATTATCCTACTGCTTGGTTGCGATTTTATAACTGATAAAATCGCCTATTTACATTAAGTACCTTTATTGTCACAACATACCATATGCTACAGTATTGCTACTTATTGTTATTTGCGGTTCTTTAAAAATCAAATAGGGATTTTGTACTATGTGTGGGGAAAATTTGAATAATTGTTATGAAATGTCAAGAATAGATGCTCTTAATATCTAAACATTTTAATTTTTCAGAGTTAGTGGTTGTATTTGTGGTTTCCATATTGAGGCAAACCAAGCAATCATCTTGATATTTGTATTAACCGAACCTTGCATATAGTATTTTCCAATAGTCAATCCAAGAATTTGAAAAGAGGATATTTCCATGTTTAGTTTTTTCCGTGGGTCATCAACAAGGGTTGCTTTACTAGTTCTGGGAATGACAGCTGCTACAATAACTCCCATCGTAATTTCTACCCCAGCTTCATCTCAAAATACTGTTCCATCTACGACACCATCGCCTGCAACACCATCTGCAACACCATCTGCGACACCATCGCCTGCAACACCATCACCTGCTTCATCAGTTAACTTGTCTGATGTTTCTTCAGACTATTGGGCGCGTCCCTTCATTCAAGTCCTAGCTGACAATAACGTAATTAGTGGCTTTCCTGATGGCAGCTTTAGACCGAATCAAGCTGTGACTCGTGCCGAGTTTGCTGCCCTAATTCAAAAAGCTTTTCCTAACCAAAATCGAGTTCGGCAATTAAGCGCAGGTGGATTTCGTGATGTTCCTGCTGGCTATTGGGCAGCTTCTGCAATTCAGTACGCCTACGAAACTGGATTTGTGGCAGGCTATCCTGGGAACGTGTTTTCGCCAAATCAACAAATACCCAAGGTACAGGCGATCGTTGCTTTAACAAATGGTTTGGGTTTAACTGCTAGCGGCACTGGAACCAGTACTGACCTAAGCACCTACTACACCGACGCTTCAGCTATTCCGGAGTATGCTGTTAATAGTGTGACAATAGCAACGCAATCTAATATTGTTGTTAATTATCCAGATGTAAAACAACTCAATCCACAACAGTCCCTGTCTCGTGCAGAAGCTGCGGCACTCTTATATCAAGCTTTGGCTAGACAGGGAAGAGTGCAACCCATTGCTAGCAATCTTCCAGCTGCTCAATATATTGTTGGTGGAACTGCTGGTAGTACTCAAACTGGTACTGATATTGTTTCTCTTGCTGCATCCAGTAATTCTTTTACAACTCTGACTTCTTTATTAAAGACAGCTGGTTTAGCAGATATTCTTCAACAACCTGGCCCTTATACAGTCTTTGCTCCTACCGATCAAGCATTTGCTGCTTTGCCTGCTGCTACCCTACAGCAGTTACAGCAACCAGAGAACAGAGAAGCATTGATTAAGATTTTGAGATATCATGTGGTTCCTGGTGCAGTAACCGCTAGTCAGCTCTCAGCTGGAGAACTGAAAACCTATGAAGAAAGCTCTGTAAATATTCAAATCGATCGCGCTAATAATCAAGTCTCGGTGAATAATGCCAGAGTCATCCAAGCGGATGTCCAAGCTAGTAATGGTGTTATTCATGCAGTTAACCAAGTCCTCGTTCCGCCTGATGTTAACATCAGTCAGTTAAATCAGCCGCCAACAGGAAATACAGATGGCACAACGCCTAATGTTAACGCAGGTAGAACTACTCTTGGTGGCCCTAGCTATATCGGGGGTGGTGGTAACATTGGTTTGAGCGGTAACGATACAGCTTTGGGCGACACTAACTTTTCAGTGTTCAGCAAAATTGGTCTGACACGCAATATCTCAGTGCGACCATCAGTGATCTTTGGGGATGATACATTGTTTATGGTTCCCTTAACTTTGGATTTTGCTCCTCGTCGAGCTGCTGAGGTGGGTACACGAACTTTTTCTATATCTCCTTATATAGGTGCTGGCGTAGCCATAGAAGCTAATCTCGATACTGATTTTGGATTACTGCTAACTGGTGGTGTAGACGTTCCTATCGGTTCTCGATTTACGTTAAATGGTGCTGTCAATGCTGCTTTTATGGACGAAACTGATGTAGGGCTACAATTAGGACTTGGCTACAACTTCTAATTGAAGATAGAAGTAGGGGTAATTCATGTAGCCGAAGGCTTCCCGCAGGGTATTGCCCCTACGTAGAAATAAAGGTTTCGGCTTTTGTTTGCATAATTTATAGAACTTCCTCCTTGACAAAAAACACAAAATATGGTAAAGTGTTAAAATCCATATCTTTAGTAAGGGCACAGCATTGCTTATAGGTGTCAACTTAAGAAGATAAAGCCCAAATTTGTTAGGTGTAAGCGTCAATCAGTCGATGGCGCTTACGCCTTGTTTTGACTAATCCAAAGAGGTTTTGACCTTGCCATGCCCCTGCGATAAATCTTTATATATCAGGGTTTTGTGAATTGGCATAACGAGAGAGAATGTCAATGGGTCAGCAGTGAAGACAATGCTTTGGATTAGAGAATGAATCAGTATTTTGCAACGGTTGCTCGCGGATTAGAAACCCTCGCGGCTCAAGAGTTAGAGCAGCTGGGTGCCCATTCCGTGGAGCCAGGTTTTTGCGGTGTAGCCTTTGAGGGCGATCGCACTCTGCTTTATCGCGTCAACCTCTGGGCTAGGCTGCCGTTCCGAATTTTGATGAACATCCATGAGTTTCCTTGTCAAGATGCAAAGGATCTCTATCGCGGTATTCAGACTATCGATTGGGTAAACTATCTCACGCCAGACATGACGCTGGCGGTGAATACCACAGGCAAAAACGCTCACCTCAACCACAGCCACTTCACATCTCTCCAAATCAAAAATGCGATTGTTGACCAACAGCAAGAAAATCTGGGTGAGCGTTCAAATGTAGAGCTTTATGAACCAGATGTGCGGATCAATGTTCATATTGAGCGCGACTTTTGTACCGTTAAGCTCGACAGTTCTGGAAATAGTCTACATCGTCGAGGCTACCGCCCTGCGGTTGGAGCAGCCCCACTAAAGGAATCTCTAGCTGCTGCCCTCATTCAACTTTCGGGCTGGCAGCCAGACCAGATGTTCTACGACCCTCTCTGCGGGTCTGGCACTTTACCCCTAGAAGCTAGCTTAAAAGCACTTAATATAGCACCAGGGCTGTTTCGCGAACGCTTTGGATTTGAAAGTTGGCTCGATTTTGATTTGTCCCTTTTAGAAAAGTTGCTCCAAGAAGCTAAGGATAGCCAACTAGACGCCCTTCCCGCACCTATTTGGGGAAGCGATCGCGATGAAAATGTGATTGAGCAGGCGATTAACAATGCTCAAAACTGCGGCGTTGATAACCATGTATGGTTTTCTCAAATGGAGCTTGCTGATGTTGTCGCCCCCGCAGATAGTGGAGTTTTATTGTGCAATCCGCCCTATGGCGAACGGCTGGGGCGAGATAGTGACTTGGGGGCATTTTACAAACTTTTGGGCGATGTGTTGAAACAACGCTTTAAAGGCTGGACTGCGTTTGTGCTGAGTGGCAACAAGGAACTGTCTCAATCGATTGGACTGAAATCATCTAAGCGAATTGCAGTGTACAACGGAACGTTGCCCTGTCAGTTAATGAAATACGAGCTGTACTAAGACCGAATCGATCAGATTTTGTGATTTCCGGTTTGCGTTATGGTTTAGTGTAGGCGTAGCCCGTCGTAGACATCGCTCTCACCTACTATAGCGGTTTGCAGTTGAGTCCAACACAGACCTAACCCCCAACACCTTCCCTGCATTTGCGTAGCGTCTAGAAGAGAGGGAATGGGAGTAAGATTCCAAACCTCTCTCCTTAGAGGTTGTTTGAGAAGTGTTTCGCTGTGACTTTAGGCATTTGATCCCCCTAACCCCCCTTAAAAAGCTACAGTGTACACACAAGTAATTGCCCATATAGGTTTCATCGCTTCTAGCCCCCATAAATACCCAAATTTAGGTGGGCTTGAAACTGAGTTTATCCCCAAAATTTAAAGCTTAGGGCAATGAAACCCGCTCTCAGGTACAATTTCTAGACTTATGTGTACACCGTAGTCCTTAAAAAGGGGGAACCGGAATCAAAGTCTCCCTTAAAAAGGGGGATTTAGGGGGATCTAAAATTTTTGCTACCAACAACAGGACTTTTCAAACATCCTCTTAGCTATTTCCGAAATAACCTAATTTTTAATAATCAATTAATATCTCATTAATTCTGACAACATTTGCTCAAGCAAATCTTCCATGATTTCCTCATCTAAAGAGTGCAGAGTTGGTGGGCCACCGAGGAAATCTTTGATAGTGATTTTCTGCTCTCTAAAGTCTTTGACAAAATCCCGAATCTGAACAATAACCTTAATTTGAGATTCTATCGTTTCTACCATCAAAGCCATAGAGTCAATGCCTTTTTTAGCAGCTTTGCGAGAATCAGAAACCATAGTTCCTTCTGGAGTATTTTTTACTAAACGCAGTTCCTGTTTCAAATTTTCATATTGAGCGAGGAGAATTTGATTCTGCTGTTCTATAGTGCGACATTTTCGAGTTAAATCATCCTCGCTATTATAATCAATAACTTCTCCTACTTGCTGAACTCGCTCGATTTCTAAAAGTCTTGCCAAATCTCCTTCTTGGTAGGCTTTATTGATTGATTTCATAACTTCTGTATGATATCTCTGTGTTTCGCTGTCTTTTACCTTATCAGGGTGAAAGATTTCAGCTAATCTGAGAAAGGTTTCCCGAATTTTTCTCTTATCCTCTGTTTTAACTACAGGCGGAGATTCTAGAGACTGTTGTGCTTGCCAATGTTGATGCCGATCTTCAGCAGTTTCCTCTGAAAAATCTGATTCGGGTTCGGAATTATTAAATACTTCGTCTAGCTCTAGATTAAATTGCTTCCGACTAATGACACCTGTCAACTGGAGGTTAAGGTAAACTGCTTCTATATTTTTGATGGTTTGTTTACCAAACTTTCTGGTAGTAAAGATTTCATCAAATAAAGCATGAATATCCCGGTCTAACTCAGCCATTTTTTGGAAGTGGGGATTGGCTTGATGAAATATTTCTGTGGCCAAAGTTCGCATCTGTTCAACAAAATTATTTAATTCCGTTCGCTTTCTCTTAATTTGTTTAAGTAGCGATTTGTGTTCTTTTTCTAAAAATTCTAAGCGGATATGTAATTCGGAGAGAGCGAGTGGAGTTTCAAGAGGAGAGTGGGATGGAGATGAGGTGGTTCTAGGCATGAAACACGTATATAAGTTTAAGGTTTAAAATATAATTTCAACGCTTCTAACTTCTGGAAATAGGTTTTGATACAACTGATAGTATTCATCCACAAATTTCACTGTGGGCGCAGGAGGGCGCGGCTTAACCATACTAAGAGGATGTTTTCACGTAGGCGTAGCTCCTCGTAGACATCGCCCTTAATTATACTCCTGCGAGACTGGCAAAAGAGGCTTAGAAATTGGTCAAAAAGTCCAAATGCGGGTGAGCGCTTGCCCCTATCCGGATTATGATACTCTCAATGGTCAAGTGCAGGCAATCTCTCCAGATGCGATCGCAGCCCCACACTTTGAGCATTTGGAAAGTAGACGTAAAAGCAAGCTCAAACCAACTGCGTCCACAAGTTATAAAGTATGTGTAGATAAGACAGCAAATATGTTGAGGAAAAAATCTGTATGACAACCTACCAAGAAAGCATAACTAGTAACGAATCCATTAATGAGCTAATCGCCGAGACGGCAAGCATTAACCATGTGGAGGTAATTGAGAATGTCATCGATTCCTTGGAACAAGATGACAGTGCGATGGTTAGCCACACTCCAGAGGGTGGCTATCTCTGGAAGTTTAAGTATGGAAGTGTGCAAGTATTTGTCCAACTCAACGGGACAAGCGATGAAGACACCATAACGGTTTGGTCAGCGGTGCTAAATTTACCTGCCAAAGATGAACCTAAGTTGATGCGGTATCTTTTGGAGTTAAACTGCTCAAGTACTTTTGAAGCGCGTTTTGGTATTATTGAAAACCGAGTGGTTGTGATATCAACACGCACCTTAGCTGAGTTATCTCCTGGCGAAGTGTCTCGGATCATCACCATTGTGGCAACGATCGCAGATAATAATGATGAAGCTTTACAAACTGAATTTGGTGCGACTTGACTAATCGCTTTGCTTTAGTTAGGAGTTATAAGTGTTGAGTTGTAAGTTGATAAACTTTTTAACAGACGCGATTAATCGCACCTCTACTCCTAACTCATGTACAGACGCGATTAATCGCGTTTCTTAACTCTTGAATTCTAAAGTGTGGCGACTAATTCCTTTGCTAGAGGCGGCTGGCAATGTGCAGATGGCGATTGACCGATGGTTACTAGAACAACACCAGTCTGGACATCCGTCAACTCTGCGCTTTTATACTTGGTCGCCACCTGCCATTTCTCTCGGCTATCATCAACACCAATACCCTGAGCATTGGCAACATTTAACTTGGCAAGGGCAAAAACTGGATTTAGTGCGCCGTCCTACTGGTGGACGGGCGGTGTTACACCAAGGTGATTTAACTTACGCTGTAATAACATCTGGACTTACGGGTAATCGCCTCCAGGTGTACGAAAAAATTTGCGAGTTTTTGATTCAAGGGTGGCGATCGCTCGGCGTAGAATTACATTATGGTACGGCTGGGCGAGGTTACATCCACAACCCTAACTGTTTTGGCACAGCAACTAGTGCAGATTTAGTTTTGCCAGATGCCAGCAAACTCATTGGTAGCGCTCAATTGCGACGTAATGGGGCAATTTTGCAACATGGTTCCATCCGTTTGCAACCGGATGCTGAACTGTTTGCTCAAGTATTTGGTGCAGAATCTTTTACGACTGTACAACTGCCTCAAAATCTTAGTGTAGAAAATATTATTGCAGCTTTAGTTGCCGCAGCTAGCGATTGTTTTGATATGCAAATAGAGGTAAAACCCCTCTCCCTGTCTGAATGGGAAGCAATTTTGGCGCATCAGCCCTGAATGTTGAGTGCAAGAGTCTCTTTTAGATACCCTGCTGTCACACAATCATCAATCAATTGCAGGACAAACGGCCACAGTTCCGGCGCACCTGTTTCTACTGGCGCTACCCGTTTCATCACCTGGTCGCGCCTAATGCCATGAATGCGCCAAGTCCCGCCCTGAGTTTGCTGATTATGCAACAATGGCTGCATACGGTCTAGGGCTGCGGCAAATTTGGCGGTGGGTGTTTCCCCTGCTTCAAACTCATCCCAAAGTAAACGCAATTCGCTACCTTGATCTGCTGGTAAAAGTCCGAATAAGCGCAATGCTGCTTGTGCTTCTCGTTCTGCTTTGCTGTCATTACCCTGTACATCGTAGCAGAAGGTGTCACCTGCATCAATTTCTACTAAATCGTGAATTAGCAGCATTTTGATGGCATGAAATATATCAACACCCTCTGGGGCATATTCTGCTAATACACTTGCCATCACCGCTAAATGCCAAGAGTGTTCAGCACTATTTTCTCGGCGTGACCCATCAGTGAGTAGGGTTTGGCGCATCACCTGTTTCAATCGATCAATTTCGATAATGAATTGAATTTGTTGAGTCAGCCGATTAACTTGCACCTAGATTTATGATTGCGGGTGAGGTTGACTGGATTTTGAACTTTAGGTGATTATCTCAATAATTCTGGCGAATCTGCAAGAGCTTTTTTCTGCATACCAATTAAAAAGCGCCTGGGAGTGTTGCCGTGTTTCCACCCCAAACGCTTTTTATTTTTAACTTGCTCCTCACACAATTAGATAGTATCACTGCTTCTATCAAAAGGCGAGTATATTGAGTGACACTTTCAAAACTGCACCTAAAATCCAATTTCTATATATAAATTAAAAAATGCCTGGGAGTGTTGCCGTGTTTCCACCCCAGGCATTTTTTATTCTCAACTTGCTCCTCACACACAAATAAACATTATCACTACTTCTATCAAATGGCAAGTATATTGAGTGAAATTTTTGACAAATTAAAAAGCGCTTGGGAGTGTTGCCGTGTTTCCACCCCAGGCGCTTTTTACTTTTAACTTGCTCCTCACACACGACTAAAACATATCATTAATTCAATCAAAAGCAAGCAGATTATGTGACACTTTATAAAGTGTACATCTTGCGGAGAGTGATTTAGTGTAAAAAGTGACGTATACCAGTTAATACCATCACCAAACCCAGTTCGTTAGCAGCAATGATAGAATCTTTATCGCGTACACTTCCCCCTGGTTGGACGATGGCTGTAATTCCTGCTGCTGCGGCTGTTTTCACAGAATCATCGAAGGGGAAGAATCCATCGCTGGCGAGAATTGCACCTTTGGCTTTTTCTTGAGCTTGTTCTAGGGCAATTTTAACTGAGCCGACGCGGTTCATTTGACCAGCACCTACTCCTAGTGTAGTGCGATCGCTAGTTACAACAATTGCATTAGATTTAACGTGTTTGCAAACTTTCCAAGCAAATAATAATTCGGCTAATTCGCTGTCGGTGGGTTGACGTTCGGTGACTATTTGCCATTGACTGGTATCAGCAATTATATCATCGCTAGTTTGGACAAGAAAACCACCTGCGATCGCTTTCACTGTATCCTTAGGGCCACTGCTCAAATCAGCTAGAGTCAAAACCCGCACGTTAGATTTTTTGGCAAGGATTTCTTGGGCTTCGGCTTCACAACTTGGTGCAACTACACATTCTAAAAATGTTTTAGTTAACTCGCTAGCTGTAGCCGCATCAATCGGACGGTTGAGTGCGACAATTCCACCAAAGGCAGAAGTAGAATCAGCATTGAAAGCCTTTTGGTAAGCTTCTGAAATAGTGCTTCCCAACGCCGTACCACAGGGATTTGTATGTTTGATAATCGTTGCGGCTGGAGTATCAGCAAATTCAGCAATGATTCGGCGTGCGGCTTCTAAATCGACTAAGTTATTGTAACTAAGTTCTTTGCCTTGCAGTTTTGTCGCGGCTGTCCATCCCGTTGGGGTAGTACCAGTTTGATACCAGGTGGCGGGTTGATGCGGGTTTTCGCCGTAACGCAGAGATTGTAATTGTGTACCGCTAAGGGTGTAATGTTGTGCTTCTGCGAGGTAAGATGCGATCGCTTGATCATAGCTAGCAGTGTGCGAAAATCCTTTTAATGCCGCCTTTTGCCGAAACTCTAGGGATGCTACGCCGTTATTTTGCCGTAATTCCTGTAAATATTCGTCATACTGTGCGGGATCGCATAATACAGTGAGATGGGCAAAGTTTTTCGATGATGCCCGTAGCATAGCAGGGCCACCGATATCAATCTGTTCAACAGCTTCAGCTAATGTTACCCCTGGTTTAGCGATCGTTTCCTCGAAAGGATATAGATTCACCACTACTAAATCAATCGGGCGAATTTGGTTATTTTCTAAGTCTGTAATATCTTGGGGAACATCTCGCCGGGCCAAAATTCCGCCATGAATTCGGGGATGTAGGGTTTTGACTCGGCCACCTAAAATTTCTGGTGAACCTGTATAATCTGCAACTTTGGTAACAGGGAGTCCCGCATCTTTGAGTGCTTGGGCTGTTCCCCCACTGCTGATTAAATCAAAGTCGAATTCTTCAACCAAGCTACGGGCTAGGTCAATTAAACCAGTTTTGTTAGATACACTCAGCAGGGCTAGACGCGCCATTGATCAATTCCTTAAAAGTAGGCTGTGAAGCAAAGGATCTCAAGTTTTGCATAAGCCTTGGTTCACTTCAAGACCATGAGGAATAATATTGACTCGTGTAATTTATATGGTTACATCCCCCATCAGCACTGCCGAAAATGCTGAAAATAAGCAATGAGTAGGCTTAGTCTCTGATATTTGCGATCGCCTATTTGCCGATTACTTATCGATCTCATCAAATATAGCGCTTCTCGAATGGAAGCAATACACTTTGACCTTACTTCCATTCCTCTGCCCTACAAGGGGAGAGGCTTTGAATCTTACTCCCCTTCCCTTGTAGGGAAGGGGCTGGGGGTTAGGTCTGTATTTCGTGCAATTGAGAACCGCTATGGTATAATTACTGATGATTTGGTACCAGAATTGGAAATTACCCCTGACGCAATCTTTCAACGCGCTGGATTACCCTGATGATGAAACGTTGTCACAAGTCCGATTAACAATTAGCTTTCGGATTGTGGAAGCGATCGCTATTTTATGGCATCGAGTGAATTGAATCTTCTGAATACCATTCTGCTGGAAGATGAAGTAGATAACTAGTTGCTCCATGCTTAGGAATTACATAGCGATGTCTACGCCTACGCATAATTCATATTTTGATTTTAGCAACGCCAAAAAATTTATTGGGGAAAAACCTTTACAGTATCACTGGCTATGGATAACTCCACTTTTGTACCTACAGGTAACGCCATATCTGTCATCGTCCGCGCATGAATTTCTTTACCAGAGGGAGTTTGTAAACAATATTGGTACTCACGTCCTAAAAACCGTCGGGTGCGAACAACTACAGGCGCATCAGTACTAGGCTTTAAGATAAAATCTTCTTGGCGGATCATGATTTCGCCAGTATTTTCGGTGTGATTGACTGTTAACTCAAAACTACCGATTTCTGTCTCCCACAAATTACCTTGACGACGCGCAGGAAGGAAATTAGCCTGAGTAACAAATTCGGCGACGAATCTTGATGCTGGATAAGTATAAATTTCTTCTGGTGTGCCTATTTGTTCTAAATATCCTTGGCGCATGACACCCACTATATCTGAAATAGCCAATGCTTCTTCTTGATCGTGGGTAACAAAAATTGCTGAAGTTCCCGCCGCTTTGAGAATGTCTCGTATTTCTTCTCGCAACCGTAACCTAACTTGAATATCAAGATTGCTTAAGGGTTCATCTAAAAGCATGAGTTGGGGTTGGGGTGCTAAAGCGCGGGCGAGTGCAACCCGTTGCTGCTGTCCACCTGAAAGTTCGTAAGGGTAACGTTTTTCTAAGCCTTCAAGTCTCACCAAAGTAATGACTTCGGCTATCCGTTTTTGTATTTGCTGTTTACTGAAATTTTTCAACCCAAAGGCCACATTTTCTGCCACATTTAGATGGGGAAACAGTGCATAATCTTGAAAAACAACACCGATGTCGCGCTGTTCGGCTGGGATGCAAGTAGAATTATTACAAACTACCTGTCCACCAATTTTAATTTCTCCTGCTTGCGATCGCTCAAAACCAGCAATCATTCGCAACAGCGTAGTTTTACCACAACCAGATGGGCCGAGCAATCCTAAGATATCTCCTTGTTGCAACGTCAAAGATACATTATCTACAGCAGGAAAGGTAGTTTCTGCAAACTGCTTGGTGACATTCTGTAAGTGGAGAATTACTTGTTGCATAAGGTAGATAACACAAGACTGGTTAGAACTTTGTTTGCACTGGCGCGTTACTTATGACTTTATCTTTTTTGACGTTCTCTTGAGATAGCACCAATAAAGTTGAACCCATAGAAACTAGTAGCATAGCTAATGAAGCCGCCGCCGCATCGGCAAAATCTACATTTTCTGTAGCTTGCCAAATTTGCGTTGCTAATGTACCAAAGCCAATAGGCGCTAACAGCATGGTGGCGGGTAGTTCTTTAATCGCTGTCAGAAATACTAGCACTGCACCACTCAACACACCTGATTGTACTAAAGGTAGGGTAACTTCTCTTAAAGTTTGCCAAGCATTCCTACCTAAGCTACGGGCTGATTCTTCTAGCTGGGGATTGACTTGTAAAAGCGAACTGCGGACTGTTCCCACTGATTGCGGTAAAAATAAAACTAAGTAAGCAAATATCAGCATCGGCAGAGTTTGGTACAGTGCTGGCAAATAGTTGGCACCAAAAAATACTAAAGATAAAGCAACTACAATTCCGGGAACTCCAAAACCGATGTAAGAACAGCGTTCAATTATGGCAGTGATTTTGCTCGGAAACCTCACTGCTAAAATTGCTACTGGCAGGGCAAAGATGGTGGTAGCTAAAGCTGCCAGTCCAGCCGCGCTAATGGAGTTGATAATAGTGGGGAATAAGTTGGGGAAAGTGTAACCAGTGTTAAGTCCACGAATTAGCCAAAATAGGGTAATACCTACTGGCAAAACTACACCGAAGCTACTAATTAGCAGACAAAAGCCGAAAGCGGGCCATTTCCAAATACCCAACTTGACAATTTTCGGTGGACGTAGAGAAGCGGAACCACGACTATAATAAGCTGCACGCGATCGCATTCGATATTCCAACCACAAAATCAGCAGCACCAATATCACCAACATCAAAGATAAAGCTGCGGCTGAATTCCGATTAAAGCTAGTTTTATATTGTAAAAAAATTGCCCGTGTAAAGGCATCAAATTGCATCAGCGAAGGTGTACCAAAGTCCCGCAAAGCATACAAAGCTACTAATAATCCCCCAGCAATTAATGATGGTTTCAACTGTGGCAAAACTACTTTAAAAAAGGTTTCTCTACCGCTATAACCCAAACTGCGAGATGCTTCTTCCAATGATGGATCAATACCTTGTAATCCAGAACGCACACTCAGCAGCATATAAGGATAGGTAAACAAAGTAATTGCCAAAACTGTCCCAGGAAAACCATAAATGGAAGGTAATTCTTCTACTCCTAATGGTTGAAGCAACAATTGCAAAAAACTACCTCGTGGTGCCAAAGTTGCAATCAGCGCAAAACTGCCTACGTAGCTAGGAACCGCTAAGGGTAATGTTGTCGTCACTAACCAAAAACGTCTACCTGGTAAGTCTGTCCGTACAGTTAAAAATGCCAATGGTACGGCAATTAATGTGGAAAATAACGTCACCGTTGCCGCCATCGCCG
Organism: Nostoc sp. FACHB-888; assembly: GCF_014696655.1. Lineage (NCBI taxonomy): Bacteria > Bacillati > Cyanobacteriota > Cyanophyceae > Nostocales > Nostocaceae > Nostoc > Nostoc sp. FACHB-888. The sequence goes on from NZ_JACJQM010000090.1 coordinate 13,385, forward strand.
CACTATTGAAAAAAACCATGATATTGCGGGGACGAGAAATCAATTCTCGTAACTCTTCCCCGCCAATATCTGCAGTGCGAATCACTAAATATAGTAATGGCAGGGCAATGGCAACTGCCACTACCCCTGCCGCTAATGTGAGAAATAATGGAGGGCGAACCGCTTTCAACTGTTACAAAACTCCTGCCTGCTGTAGTAAATTCAAAGTTGCTGGCAAATCGTCTAAATCTGTCAAGTTAACATTGGGTGGATTCAGCTTACTGATTGGTATTTGTTTTGATGGCGCTGGAATTCCTTTTACTAAAGGATACTCATTAGTTTCTTTGGCAAAGTAATTTTGTGAACTCTGGTTGAGCAGATAATCAATTAAAGCCTCCACATCAGCTTTTTGATCTGTGGTATTAGTAATTGCTACTCCTGCCACGTTAATCATTGATCCTGCGTCTTTGTTTGTGTAATGGTGGGCAACAGGAAAGTTAGGATCATCTTTTTTGAAGCGATATAAGTAGTAATTATTCACTAAACCAAGATGAACTTCTCCGCGTCCCACAGCTTCAACGATCGCAGCATTTTTACCGTAATCTTTGACACCATTAGCTTTCATTGCTTTGAGCCATTGGAGAGTTTTTTCATCTCCATTTAATACTCGCATTGCGGTGATAAATGACTGAAATGAGCCGTTAGTTGGTGCCCAGCCTACTTTACCGCGCCATTTCGGATCTGTTAATTGCGAAATTGATTTCGGTAGTTCCCCTTGCTTAACTAACTTGGTGTTGTAGTCAATTACACGAGCGCGTCCAGAGATTCCTAGCCAATGCCCTTTAGCAGAACGAAAGCGAGAATCAACCTTGTTTAGCAATTTCGAGGCAATCGGCTGTGTTACCTGTTTTTTCTCCAAAGTGCCTAAAGCACCAGCATCTTGAGCAAAAAACAAGTCTGCACGGCTATTTTTGCCTTCTTCCAAAAGTGCGATCGCTAACTCAGCAGTATCGCCATAACGCACTTGAATATCCTTATTTAAATCTTTTTTTGCTTTCTCAATTAAGGGGCCAATTAGTTTCTCATCTCTGCCTGAGTAAATTACGAGGGTTTTCGTTTGAGCATCTACAGCTACCCCGATACCCCAACCGAGCGTTACAGCTAGAGCTAATCCTGAAACTTTCAATAATGTTAAACTTTTCAATCTCCAATCCTCCACCCTGGTACTTACCAGGAAGTTTTTGCAATAATTTTGGTATTCTCAACCTTTACCATTAACCTATACTGATAAGCAAGAAAGTTTATCGAAAATTTAGATTTTTCCTACTATTGCTAGATGCATTCTAAACCTTTGTAGACTATATGACTTGTACTTGCTGCATGAGTTTGAGTGTTGACTCTAAATCGCTAAGATTACTCAAGTCGATTTTTTGAGTTTCTTTTTTAATTTCTTGGAGAGATTTTAGTTTCCCTTTGGGCGCTACAGCCGAAGTTAGAGGATATTCATAGGTTTGATTAGCGAAGTAGTTTTGGGCATTTTCGTTCAGCATGAATTCGACAAACTTTTGAGCAATATTGGGATGCTTGGCGCTGTTAAGAATTGCTACGCCTGCAACATTTACTAAGGAACCCACATCATCGGTAAAATGATGCTCCACTGGAACTTGAGGATTATCTTGTTTGACTCGTTCTAGATAATAATGATTGACAAATCCGACAGCAATTTCGCCGCGAGATAAGGCTTCCACGATCGCACTATTATTAGGATAAACTTTAGCATTGTTAGCTTTAATACCTTCTAACCATTGCCTAGCTTTGTCTTCTCCTTCTGCAACCCGCAAGGCGGTGACAAAAGATTGAAACGAACCATTTGTAGGTGCCCAGCCAATTTTACCTTTCCACTTCGGTTCAGTAAAGCCAAAAATTGACGATGGTAATTCCCCAGATTTTACTAATTTAGTGCTGTAATCTACTGTACGCACTCTTCCCGAAATACCTACCCATTTTCCCTCTGGCGAACGATAGGTACTATCTACCTGATTGAGAAGAGATGTTGGTAACTGTACTGCTCGATTTGCTTTTTGCATAGCTCCGAGGGCGCTGGCATCTTGAGCAAAGAAGACATCTGCGGGGCTGTTTGTCCCTTCTTCCAAAATTGCTGATGCTAACTCAGCAGTATCGCCGTAACGGACTTGTACTTTACTATTATTTTGTTGCTCAAATTGTTTGATCAGCTCACCAATGAGCTTTTCGTTACGTCCTGAGTAGACTACTAGCTCTTTTTCTAATGTACCGCTAGCAGCTGTAGTTGGTGTAGCCTGCCCTGATGGCGATTGAGCAGTATCGGTGGGAGTTTGATTAGCATTACAAGCGATCGCTAATCCTCCACTAACAGTTGCTAGTCCCACTATATAGACAAACTTACGACGCTTCATAATTTTCATCCACCAGAAATAAAACTATTAATCGGAATCTCAATAATTTTATTGATTAAATATTTCAATAACATCATAAACTGCTATTGCCACTGTCAAGCCACATTTCTTTTTGGCTATTAAGCTGTCGAGCCTACAAGTTGCACCATTTTGCTTGTCAATAAAAGATGGAAACCCTCTCCCTTGCCCTTAAAGCGTACCCCTTTGGGGATCTTGTTATGCGTAGCGTCCCGCAGGGATAGGATATTTTTTTATTTGGAAGTCCCTTAAAACGCTTACTCCTGGTTTACTGGTCATTTTAAATTTAGAACACGATAATAGTAATAACTCCCTTTGGGTAGAAGTTGTGCGAACAACTTTCAGATTTTAGCTAAAACAATAAATTGCCTTATGTCTGACTTGTAGGGCAGCTTAGGGTGAATTGTTGGGTGGTGATGCATGGGATTTTGACGATCGCTTTCACCCTCCTTCGTCAAACAGGAAATTATAAAAAACAAAACATTATGAAATTAAGTTTCAGTAAACCAAAAAGCATTTTTTGGGTGAGTTTATTTTCCTCTACTATATTTCTTTTTCCAGGTTCTGTCCTAGCTTTGACTATCCAAGAAGTTCCTAACCCCCGAAAGGAATATGGTGGATGGGTAACTGATATGGCAGGTATCCTCAGCGAAGAAACAGAAACTCAAATCAATCAAAAAATTTCTCAGTTAGAGGGGAAAAATGGCACGGAAATAGCGGTAGTAACAGTTCCAGCAACTGCCCCTGCTGCTTCTGTCAAAAAATTTGCAACGGAACTGTTTAATTATTGGGGAATTGGCAAGAAAGGAAAAGATAATGGCATATTGTTTTTGATTTCGGTAGGCGATCGCCGCGTAGAAATTGAGACTGGTTATCGTGTGGAAGCGATTTTGCCCGATGCCAAAGTGGGCAACATTATTGATACCGAAATCATCCCGCGATTTAAAAAAGGAGACTTTGAAGGTGGTACACTGGCGGGAACCAAAGCAGTAATATTTGTCTTAGAGTCTGATGGCATTTCGTCTGCAAAGCCGATAACAACTCCAAACCAGTTAGCTTCCCCGAATGTAGAAACAACAAAGAAAGATAATGCTACATTATGGGGCTTTGTAACTGCGGGTGGAATATTGGCAGTGGTGGTGGGAGGCGGTGTTTATCTGGCACGCCCTCGGAAAATTTTCATTGAACCGGAAGGGTATACCCGCCGAAGTCAGGGCAATTACCTTTTTTTGTGTGCTGATTGCCAACAGCCGATGGAAAAAGTAGACGAAGCCACAGTTGATTCATGTCTGAACAAATCGCAAAAAACAGCACAAAATATAGGTAGTGTTAAATTTGAAGGCTGGAGATGTGCCAATTGCAGCCAGAAGCCAACTGGTAGTGGTTTCCACATTGTCGCTCAACAGTCCCATGAATCTAAATTTCGAGAATGCCCTCACTGTCAAGAATTGACTGTCATTCATACTGAGAAGACTGTCCAATCAGCTACTGAATACAGATTGGGTAGACGACTAATTATTGATGAGTGTCACAGTTGTTCTTATCACCACGAGATTGAAGAAATAATTCCTCGTTTGCCACCGCCTCCCCCGCCTCCTCCTCCCAGTAGTTCGTGGGGTGGCAGTAGCGGTGGTGGTGGTAGCGGTGGTGACTTTGGCGGTGGCAGTAGCGGTGGTGGTGGTGCTGGCGGTAGCTGGTAAGCAAAAGACAGAGGGTAGAAGGGGAGAGCCTTATCCTATCTAGTTTTTCAGCTTTGCTTGGCTGCAATTTGTAACTTATGAATACTATGAATAATCAAGAAAAGAGAATTCCAGAAGAGATTGCCCCAGAGGTGCTAGAGTTAGCATCGCGCTACTATGCCAATCACACCCAAAGTTACTCGGCTTCTGAGTTGGTGGCAGCAGCAGAGGAAGTTGATATTCCGGCTGAGTTTATTCAGCAAGCCATCCGAGATGTACAGGTAAGGCATAAGCAACAACTTGAGGAACAAAACCACTTAAAGCATCTGCGCCAAAGATTACTGTTTTTTGGCGCAGGTATAGTAACTGCATTGGCTATCTGGACTAGCTGGACTTATAACTCTATACAAAGTAGTAGCATCAGAACTGAAGCAGCTTGGGCGCAAGTAGAAAATCAACTCCAGCGACGTGCCGATTTAATCCCCAACCTTGTGAATGTGACACAAGCTTATGCCAAACAAGAAAAAGAGTTAGTCTCTTTATTGGTGCGATCGCGTGAAGCTTATTTGCAAGCGGTTACTCCCAATGAAAAAGCTGCTGCTACGGTACAAATCAATCAAGCAATCAACGGCTTCCGCAATTATGCAGCCGCTAATCCCCAATTGCAATCTAGTCAAATGTTTATCAATCTTCAGTATGAGCTAGCGGGTACTGAAAATCGCCTAGCTGTAGAGCGAATGCGTTACAACCAAGCGGTGCAAGCTCATAACCAAAAAATTTACAGTTTTCCCAACTCGCTTGTAACTAATATTTTTGGATTTCAAAAAAAGGAATTCTTCCAAGCTACAAATACTGATGTTCCCAAGATTCCAAGGGAATAAATAGCGGTTCTATCGGCTCCTTTCTCTTTTGATACTGAAGCTTACCAATTAAGAAAACTTGGGGCAGGACAAACACACGGAATTTCTGAAACCATTGCTGGATAATAATAAGTCTGCTTGAAGAGATAGGATCTATTTAGAAAAATAAAATTTTAGGAGTAAACCTCTGTCTTTACAATTTATTACCGTTCCCCCTGAAACTTATCAATCCCCCGCAGGCTTAATTGTCACTTTGCATGGTTGGGGGGCTAATGCTGAGGATGTGTGCGATTCGTTGATTAGCGAATAACGGTAATCAATCCGTAAATAACTAATCCAGCCCGACAGCAGATTACTGTCACTAAAGGCTGAACTCTCGGTCAGATGCAGGTGCAAGTCCTGTCATTCAGACTCAGAATTGACTCCTTATCTGCCCACACCGAACAAGCTCGGTTCTTGTAGAGTGAAGCTGGGAACAGGGCGTAATCAGACGACCGTTGCGGGTTGACACTGGCGCTAAAAGGGAGTTCCTATGATGAAACAGAGCCTTGAAAAGCGACCTACTGCTAGGCAGGGCGCAACACAAAATAACCTTGACCGCATTGGAGATAACTCCCGCCGAACTATATCCTAAAACGGCAAGAGTCTAGGGAATCCAATGGTCGAATTGGCTACATCTAACGGAACAATCAATCTCTCCGAGGGAACGAATAAAAACGATCTGTGAGTCTTGGGGAAGTCGAACCCCAGGTAGGCTAGACGAGAAGCGGAACCCTCACAAGTCGGGTAGGACGAACCGTAATTGGTTCGAGGTGTTCAGAAAATACAAACTAGAGAAGAGAAAATGATTAGACACAGTTACAAAACTAGTGAATCTTGGAAAGCATTACCGTGGAAGAAATTCCGCCGAAACCTTTTCCGCCTTCAAAAGCGCGTATTCAAAGCTGTTCAAGTTGGAGACAAACGGAAAGCTAGGTTTCTCCAAAAGCTTATTTTAAAATCCACCTCGGCTCGATTTCTTGCAATAAGACAAATATCTCAGCTAAACGCTGGTAAAAAGACGGCGGGTATTGATGGTAAGAAATCCCTCTCATTTGAAGAACGCTTCAACCTCGAAGAACTACTTAAAATGAATAGTGGAAATTGGAAACATCAAGGACTACGGGAAATCCCCATCCCTAAAAAGGACGGGACTACCAGAATGCTTAAGATACCAACCATCTCGGATAGAGCTTGGCAATGCCTTGCAAAATACGCACTCGAACCAGCACACGAAGCCACCTTCCACGCTAGGAGCTACGGGTTTAGAACTGGGCGCTCCGCCCACGATGCACAAAAGTACATTTTCAACAACCTAAGCTCCAATGTTAGTGGAATAGAAAAACGAGTAATCGAACTCGACATCGAAAAATGCTTCGACAGGATCAACCACTCAGCAATAATGGACGAACTCATCGCCCCCAAAGGCTTAAAACTCGGTATCTTCCGATGCCTCAAGGCAGGGGTAAACCCAGAATTTCCCGAACAAGGAACCCCACAAGGGGGAGTGGTTAGCCCATTACTAGCAAATATTGCACTCAACGGAATTGAGAGTATCCACAGATACCACTCCCAATATTGTGAGGGTAAAAGGATTACACCTAAAACATCGACAGAAAAAATTGTCGAGCCATCAATCCGATACGCGGATGACATGGTTATCATACTCCGACCCGAAGATGATGCAACAGAGATACTTGAAAGAATCAGCGAGTTCCTCCGCAAACGCGGAATGAATGTAAGCCAAAAGAAAACCAAAGTTACCGCCGCGACAGATGGGTTTGATTTCCTCGG
>NZ_JACJQM010000091.1:0-20185 GCF_014696655.1 Nostoc sp. FACHB-888
TTACGAACATATAAAAATATCTCTATGCAGATGACATTATTCCTGTTTTTGTATATATCATTTGTGTATACTCCGAGACTAAACGTAGTTTATTATACTAATACTTAAAATATAAGTTCCATTTTTAGATGTTACTTTTATTTTCTTATTCCTGGTTAATACTGATTGTTTTTATCAGGTGCAAGATATGAGATTACAGACGAGGCAGTAATTCAAGAAATTTGGCGGCTTTCATCAGCAGGATTGCCACTATTGATAGGAATGATGTCACAATCCATTCCAACAAATAAAAATTTGATATTAGATCCTTGTGATGAGGCAGTAGAGCGTTTCTTAAAATGGGAGTTAGATGCGACAAAGCACCAATTACAGGGCAAACGCATCTTATTTACTAATAAAAACTAAAAAAGATTACAAAATGACATAGATGATCAAAAAAATCATGTAACGATAAGCAAACTAAATCAAACTTGTTCTGAAAATATCAATGAGTTATCTTCATCTGAATGAGCAATCCATTAATAAGAAAATAATCCTATTAGAGGGTATATAAAACTATATTTACCGACAAAATCAATAAATCTTTAATGTGAAATATTTAACTGAAGTTTTGATGTACTAATTTAAGCTAACGCTAAAACTATTAGTAAATAGTCGTTATCCATCGCTGCAAGGAACTGTTTATTTTTAATTCCTCGTTTTACACGTTTCTCTTTACCTAAAAGATTGACTGCTATTTGCCTTATTATTGCAAAATTCTGTGGTGCATTGTCTTTCCTAATCCGACAGTCATCTTCTTTTAAAGCAACATCTAGTATCCAGTGCAGTGAATTTTCAATCCCCCAATGGCTACGAACAGAATTACCAAACTGTCTAGCGTTTCCTTGAAGACTACTTATAAAATAACGAGTTTCAACCTCTGTCTTACCATCTACTTTTCGTACAGACTCTACCATCCCAATGCTATTAAAGTTTGACCAAGCTGATTCTGGATCAAGTTGTTTTTGAATCTCAGATAACATCACATAATGCCTAATCTCCTCACGACCATGCCCCTTATCTTCTGTTTTATATGTACTATGCTCAATTCCTTCAAAACCTTTACTTATCGCTGTTTTAAATAATGACTCAACTGAATCATAAAGATTGCTTTGGTTCTTTTTCAAAGTAATTACATAATCTGCTGATTGTTCTGTAATTAACTTCACAATCTCTTTCTGGCAGCCGATTGCATCAATAGTTACGATACATCCAGATAGTTCTAATACCTTTAATAATTCCGGAATTGCTGTAATTTCATTTGATTTAGAGTCTACTTTTACCTGCCCCAACACTAATTTATTTGTAGTTGCCCAAGCACTTACCATTTGAATTGCACAAGAGTTATTACTCCTATCAGATGAACCACATAAAGTTTTTCCGTCAATTGCAACTACTTCTCCATCGGTTATTTTCTGTATTGATTTCATCCAGTTTACAAAACATGACTGAAATTCCTGCGGATTAATTAGAGCAAATACTCTTGCGAATGTATCGTGTGACGGAATGCCATTAGGTAGCTCCAAAAATGTTCTCAACCACTCATACTTCGTGCAGCCATACAGTTCAATTGCCACCCAACTGTCCGCTCCACATATCACCGCGCAGATAGCAATAGTCAAAATATCAATTAACTTGTGTCGCTTCGTGCGATCTATTCGTGGATCTGACATCACAGCAAAGTGATCCACAATGGTAATTTTGGGCTTGAGCTTCACGTAAACTGGGGCTTTACTCTACTTTTATTATGACTTTACCATTAATGCCCGATCGCTCAACCTCCCTAACACGCGTGATTATCCTTTGTTTAGTATATAAGTACTATATTTAGATGCGTTCGCCCTGGCACCAATTAGCATTAAATGCTGCACTTCCAAGAATTTTGAATCGAGATATTTTACGTTTGTTGGTAGATGAATCAGTAGCAAATGATTTGTTTGAGTGGCTCAAAGAACTATCTTTTGTAGTAAAACATCCAGAAGGATGGCAGTACCACAACATTGTGCGGGAACTGATATTACGCTATCAACGTAGGATCTCGCCTCAAGAATGGAAAGCACAGCATATACAGCTAGCTAATTATTATGACAAACTCCGAAAAGGGCTAGAGTTAACAAATACACAAAATTTAAAGAATGAAACTTGGCAAAAATACACATTGGAGTGGCTTTATCACAATCTTTGTATAGATCCATCACTCCAGATGGCATTGAATGATTGGTTAATGGCATTAGATACTTCAAATAGGTATGCACAGGGATGGGCAGAAGCAATGAATATGGCAGGGATTGCTAGTGGATCAGAGGATATGAGATCGTGGGGGCAAAAGTTTCAAAATGGATTGCGGGCGCTTGAGAAAAACCTTTGGTTTGAAATGGATGAGGTACTTTCAGAATTACTACGAGAAACTTGCCTTGAGGATAATTGCCGTGCTATTGCATTGTCGCTTCAAGGGTTTTTTCCTCTACTTTGCTTCCTGTCTAAATATGATATTTCTCAAGTTAAATGGGATACAGAAGAAATTCCTGATTTAAATAAAATAATTGAAAATTTAACACACGCTCTAAATTTAGCATCTAAAAGTGAGTATTTTGCATTTCGTGGTTTTGTTCATTTATTAAAAGCGAATATAGTTGAAGGTAAAGCAGATATTAATAAATTTCTTGAGGTGGTTGAACCTGATGATATATTGAGAAAACAAGTAGAAGATATTCTAAATATAGATTTTAATAATTTAATATATGTAAAAAACTATTTTAGGACTTACGCATTGACAAAAAGAATCATCTATGAAGTCTAGATAATGCCATCACTGCTAAGGTTTGCAAAAATATGCTCACGTACAACTAACGTGAACATATTCCGTTGTACCTCGTACCAATTGCTAATTATTTTTTCAGACCGCATAAACTCCAATCTAATAAAAGCTTGAAGTGAACAAAATATGTGAGTTTTGATTGCATAGGTATCTCTAACCATGAACCGACAAATTCCACATACTTGTTTTATAGCTCGATGAAAGGTTTCAATTCCCCAATGGGTATCATGAATTGTGATAAATTCATTTCTAGTTATCTCCTTGATTTTTTCCTCATCTGGAATATACAAAATGTAGTGTCTAGAGTCTTCTTTCTTGAAGTCTTTCCTAAACAACTTTATAAATCCAAATTCTTTCAGATGAGTTTTTAATCCTGACTCTGGAATCACTAAAGTACTTACCTGGCAATACTTATGCGGCTCATTTGATACAGTTCTATTTTTTTCAATCCCGAATAGAAAACCCAGTTTCTGGTTTTTTAGAAATTTTAAATTCTCTACTCCTGAATACCAACTATCTCCTGTTACTATTCTTGGCTTTACTCCCCAGCTTATTATTTCACTCACCATTTCTCGGAAATAATCGTTTTTTGTTTTCTCCTCTTTTTTGTCATATATTCTGTAATTTATTGGGACTGAATTACCGTTAGTATCGCTGTAATATAAAGTGATTAAATTTAAGCCAATAATAGCTTTATGGGCTTTTCCTGACCAAAAATAACTGATTAATTCGGCATTTTTTGGGTCGCTGTAAATTTTTTCTATAACTGTATCGTCTACACTTAGTATCCCTCCTACCAAGTTAATGATTTTCTCTACTATGTTGAATAAATCTTTCGGTTCGTATCTCTCTCTCAACAAAAACCGATTCACACTATCATGTGAAACGTCTCCCAATATCTCTGCCAACCTACTGCACCCCCTAAACTTTGGCTCTGACAGCAGAAATAAGGTGTAGAGGTCTAGATTGCATTGTCCTGTCGATGGTTTAGTAATTTCTCTAATTGTCCGATACCCGTAAAGTAGACGACCCTTATTTATGAATTCACTATTTTGTTATTTTGTCAATGCGTAAGTCCTATAAGCATAAAATAAGTCAATATCTGATAAATCTTGCATGATAATCCCTGATTAGATTGTTTGAGTGCTATCTCATTTCTAAAAAACTACTAACCAACTTACCCTGACTTTGTTCAAAAATTTTAGCAACAAGTAATTATTTGCCAACAAATAGTACAAGACTACTATTTATACAACTCATGTATGCGCTGCCACTTCTGTTGTGTAATTTGTAGCGTTCGGCTGATGAATTACAATCAAAGTCTTCAAAACAGGGTCTTGTTTTCAGTTTTCCCTTAGCAGTAGCTTTTCTAACACAAAAGCTTCCAAACCGAATCTTCGCGCCAGATTTTTCACAATACATCACTGTAATAGCCCACACCAGCAGGGCTTTCGGTAATCTTGAATCAATGATTTGGGCGATTGGCTACGGTGTTTTTCCGTCTATGGGGATAATTTCTCCTCCTATTTTTGTTATCAGGGTTTCTACCCATCTCAAAAAACATCGATTTATTGTACATTGCGTTAAAACCACCTATGAAAAAGGAATCAAGCTTCTGTCACAAGATTTAAAACACACAAACTTTTTTGGCAACGTTCTGAAACATTACCCAAATGGGATATCACGATTGCCCCAGTTTGATTGGTATCTTATTTTCTTGCAAGTCCCTTAGCACTGTCACAACTGTTTCGCCAAGGCATACTTTCAAATATCGCTGATTGCGATTGCCTTAGAAACTTTTTAAGCAGCTCCAAAACTTTCTAGTTCGGAGGGCAGATCTAAAAAAGGTAGTGCCATTCTCTATCCATATCTACAGGCAGTAACTTATATCTCAAGTTTTTAGTTAATCAAAAATCTTTGTTTACTATTACGCTTGCTCAGGTTACCAATTTTCTTCTGTCATGCTTTTAACCCCATTGCTGAGGGACCTTCAGTTCAGTATTAGAAATGCGAGGATTTATCTTATATGTTGACTCATTCAGAGATACAAAAGGTCGTACATGATACGGTTCAATTTGTCAGGTATAACAATATAAATTTTTGCCGTGAGGTTAGATATTTTTGATTATGAATTTTAACCAATTTACTTGTCTTGATTTCTACTAACTTGAAAAATGGTGTTACCACAATGGTCTTAATAAAGAATCTCAAGCAAGCTTTTGGCAAGTTTACACTTGCCGAGTTGCAGCAAAACACTATGATACACATAAAATCTCTTGTTGAAGACCGAGGTGACTGGAATTTTTCTGTTTACGACCTTGCTTGGATCCTCTGCACCGACTACTTTGAAGATGATGAGAAAGAATATTGGATAAATTCACTCTTCGAGCGCCAGAACCTGGATGGGACATGGGGCAACGCGCATTATTTACCACATTCTGCGTTAGTGGACACGCTAGCAGTGGGAATGGCACTAACTTTCTTGAAGGTACCGATTCCGCATATTGAGCACTTCAAACAAAGTCTGAATGGCTTAATTGGTGCATGCTGCGCTTACCCCCATCACAACACAGTGGGCTTTGAGTTCATCGCACCCAAGATGCTAGAGTGGCTAGAAGCTAAAATAGGGTGTTTTACCCTCAGCGCTGATGTACGCACTTACTTGAAGGGACAATTTCATAAATTTGATCTTAAGCTAAAAGCAATCATGGACAGTGGAGGCTTATTCAGTGCGTCGCTGACGTTGAGCTTCACAGCGGAAATGCTACTCTTTCTTCCTCCGGAATACATCGAAATTGGCAAGTTGGAAAGCATGATTCTGCAAAATGGGGCAGTTGGTCTATCCCCAGCAGCTACAGCAAGCACAATTTTGTTATATCAAGAATATGGTCAGCAGCCGCCTGCCGCCCTTTACGAATATTTGGACGAAACCTTCAAGGATTATGGGAGGCAAAGTTTTCCAAATCTACATCCAATCAAGACTAGCCGCCAACTTTGGAATTTGCTGCCCTGGTTCGTGAGCGATAACGTATGGCAGTTAGTCGAAAAACCTGAGATCCGCCAACAAATGCTGCACATCTACTGCACTATTTGCCACGACAAAGAAGGCCGCGTGTCTTGGGATACGAACAATACTTTGTTGCCGGATATGGATGATACTGCGGTAGGATTTGCGTTATACGTAGCGTTGCGCGCTACAGGGTCTGAGAATATTTTTCCGATGAATCCCCGCGCGCTCGAACTGTTTAGGCGTGAAGACCGCAGTTTTTTTTGCTACCCTTTTGAATTGCATTCATCTCCTGCATCCATTCTACACGCACTGATGGCAGTGGAGTATGCAGAAAAAGCCTTTGGCGAAGCCTTCTTGCAAAACCCAACCAACTACTGCCTGAAACAGGACCTAATTCATGCGTTCGATCCGCGGAATAAGACGCTAGATGAACTAGGTCACGATAAATGGCACGCTACCTGGACCTATGGTATTCAGCGTTGGCTGGCCCGCCCAACAATACACCAAGTGTACGGCAAGCGTGTACTGAAATTAATGGACGAAGTACTAGAAAGACAACAGGCTGATGGTGGCTGGGGTCAAAAAGCCTCTACGCTTGAAGAAACGTCTTACATCGTGAGCGGTCTCATTAACGTACAACGCAGCAAGTACTTGTCACTAAGCACGGCACAGTCCTTCACTATTCGCAATAGGCTGAGTGCTGCGGCGCAGTTTATGAATGAGCAAATATGCAGTAACCATATCGAACTACCCCCTCTTTGGATTTCTAAGAATCTGTATGCTCCGCGCTATCAGATCGTCTCTGCGATTTTGAACGCACATTACGATCTTGTAAGAGAAGGCATTGAAGGTCCGTCAGTAAAAATGCTTTCAGTTCTGAGTCAGCAGGCAGGGCAATACGGTTCAGTTAAGTTCTAAGCAGTGTTGATTAGGGGTAAAGCAAGTGTTTGTAATTTAGCTGTTTGTATTCTATGTATAGGGTTTTTGTTCGGAAATTTGGCTCTGTTTTTTTTGACAACACGAGGATTGCTTCGGCCTTCAGGCTCTGCGATCTGCTCATCCAAAATTTCGCTTACAAGCCAGGCAAAAAAAAGGGTATTTCTGGCTTGATTTATTTTCCAAAGCTCAAAGTGATGTCTACGACGGGCCACGCCTACGCTAAAATCTTTGTCAATAAATAGGAATGAATAAGATTATTTTTGAGTCTATTGAGAATATACTAGTCTTATTGACATGATGCGCCGCCCTAGTAAGTTGTCAAGGTATTGCAACTTATCTTTGATATGTAACTAAATGATTAAGAACATACACTGAATCTATGCCTATCCGCGCTATTATCTTCGACCGCGATGGCGTCCTTACGCAGTTTGATTTTAAGACTATCACTGCCTTCTTCCATCGATTGCTGCCGATCACGCCCTACGAGCTTGTTCCTCGTTTGCAACAATGGGGTGAAGTTGTAGGTTTCCCGAACGACATTGCCGAAGAGCAAATTTTCTGGCACAGCTTCTGCAAGCAGCTGAGTGACGAACTAAACCTCACCTCCACTGCCTGCACGCAACTTCAAGGCTTCAACTACCTCAGTGTAATGCAGATGTTTCCAGAAACAAAACCAGTATTGTTGGACATCCGGCAGCGTGGTTTACGCACTGGAGTTCTTTCCAACAACCCGATGACTGCGATTCACTCTTCGCTAGTTGCCCTTGGGCTTGCAGACCTGATAGATATCGCCTGTGCAGCGAGGATAAATGGCGTTACTAAACCCCATCCAGCAGCATACTTCAGCGTTCTGCAAGCACTCGCGGTGAAACCAGAAGAATGTCTATTCTTCGATGATGAGGAACACTGTGTCAAAGGAGCATATGATATAGGTATGCACGCTTATCTAGTGGACCGCAGTCGCACCAATCATGCGTTGTGTGAGGGAATTGTTCAAAATCTCACTGCTGTTACAGCAATATTGGAAAGCTTAGATAATAAATTCTAAAACACTACTCACAAGACTATGAAACCATTTCTTGTAGATCGGGTATGTCTAATAATCGCTCTTCTATCACTCTAAGCAGAGGAAAATAAGAAATGCTCAGATTCGTCAATATCTGGGATGGCACCTTGCATTCGATTCCTCTACGCTATTAGTGTTAGAAACCCAATCGATAAATGTGAAATTGGAAATATCCTAAGCCAAGGTTTAAGTAAACTAAAGAATATGCTCATGTTGAATGACTAAGCGTAAATTGTTAAGTAGATTCTTCCAACCGGAACCAAAGTCCCACCACTTATGCTCTGGGAATCTTGCAACAACTGGGTCTGTCTGTTTATTTATGCCTTGTTCTGGATTATTATTCAAAACTTGAGCGTGAAGACTAACCATGAGATAAGCACTCATTACTATTTCCCACCATTTTTGTATTTGGGAATAGTTAGTCACCCTAAAATCAGCCCATCCTAATTCATTTTTACTTTGTTTAAGCCCGTATTCGATCCAATTTCTTATGTCTTAAAGTAGATAAACATCTACAGGCAAAAATCTCTGTCTAATTTTTGTAAACTCTGACTAACGGTGTCACCTTTGGTTGATTGGGGTTAGTTAGGTTTAATCGATAAGCAGTTTTTAAGATATCTTCCATTTTCTCACCTTTGATTGTAATTATATAATTTGCTGGTCGAGAAGGGTCTTTCTCAAATTTTTCAATTACCTTGTCTTGAATAATTGACACGTCTTTTAACCTCTGTGGTAGTCGAGCATTAGGCTCCCAAAGACATAAAACACCTGTAGAGTTGGGAAATTTTAGTAATTGTAGAGAGTATTTTTTATTGTTAACTTGAAAGGAAGATGTCATCAATATTCTAGCTTGATTCTGTGGTGGTATTTGCTGAAATACTTCTTGTGTTCTCTCATGACGGCGGCAGTTTTTATCGATAATTGGTTCTCCAGCAAGCACAGATTTTGATAACGCTGATACACCTATACCGTAAAAACTTAAGCTTGTTAAAGCCAAAGCAATAACTTTAGAAAAATCAAGCATAGTTTAAATTCTCAGTTTTGGTATCGACGACTGAGTAAAAATTTAGATTGTTCCTAAGCTCGACTTTACCATAACAAAGGTGTTGACCCAAGAGCGATAGCCGTTCGCGCCAGCGTATCCTTTGGAGAAGGCTTAAGCGGGAGCTTATCGCAATTTCGTTTAGGCAGTTAGCCGAGAATCACCCAGAAGTAGATTTGCGAATCGTGGGCATGGAAGTACGCTTTTCTCAAAGGGAGAAAACAGGATTAAGCCTAAATATTCAAGCGGCCTGTAGTAAACAATTGATATCCCCCAACAAAACAAGCCATTGAAAGGCAAAACTGCCATAAACTTGTAGGGGTGAGGACAACGCGGTTACTAAAAAAAATCAGGTTCTTCAGTACGTATTATGCTGAACTTTTAATTAAAGTCCATCACTTGTCTTGAAAATCAAGCTTTCCAGGGAGTTATAGCTTTGATTTCAAAAATATTGCTTCAAATGCTAATAGTAACATTTGTTATTTCTGTCCAGTAAGGGTTTTAAGCTAATTTACAGACTTGTTCAGCATAATAAATAAGTACTGAAGAGCCATAATATTTGCTCAGAGTAAATCACAAAAAGTTTTGTAGTGTAGTAATTAGCTGTGATCGCTTCTTCAAAAGGATCCAAGGCAAGACAAGAGGACTAGCATTCCTTAAGCATTACCTTTTTCTTCAAAGCTTACATCAAAGTCAGCTCCTAAAAATTGGTTCAGTAGTTATACGGAAAATCAGTATTCTTACATTTATTTGAAAATACAAAAATAGCTATACTAGCTAACCGTTGTAGCTTTATTTACTTCTTATTTTGTTTAAGTCCAGTGAAGTAGCCGGTAGAATTTCGGTAGTGGCTTAGAGCTAATGATGATAACTTATCATTAAGTGCTAGATGATGTCTTTATAGCAATATAGCGATCATAAATAATTCATGAGAAAATACGATGGCATACAAAGTACTTTATATAACTTGCCTTGAAGCTAGATATGATGCAATGTATATAATTTTAGCCTCAAAATTAAGCAATTATTAAGTGTTTAAAACTACTAATATAGTTTAAATGTTTTCTCAAGTATGATTCAGGATTGCTATATATTCTAAACACGTAGTACTTTTTTCAGTTACCAGATAATTTCAATTGTGCTACTTAATATTTTGTATATTGTTAATCATTTAGCACTACTAAATAAAGAAGGAAAAAATTAATATGTTAGAAATTAGGTTCAATAAAGATGAAAAAGGCAAAAGTCTAATTACAAAGGTGCCAATCAAAAAAGGAGAGATTTTGCATAAAATAGCTAACTATAATCAGATTAGTTCAGCTACATTTACAAGTGTGCAAATTAGTAAAGACATAAATATTGAAGAACTATATTTAGGTCACTTAAATCATAGTTGCGACCCCAATATAATTATTGACACCGGTAATCTAGAAATTCGTGCTTTAAAAGATATTCAATCAAATGAAGAACTCACATTCTTCTATCCCAGTACAGAGTGGGATATGTCTACACCATTTGCTTGTAAGTGCGGTGCGTCCCAGTGTTTAAGAATAATTTCTGGTGCAAAATACTTGTCTATAGATGTTTTGAGTCACTACTTTATTAATAAACATATTGATGCTATGAGTTATGAAAATGGCATAATTCAGAGCATTTCACAACAAAAGCATGAACATCAGGCGTTCACAGTAATCTCTGCTTCGATATAGAACTTCAAGCTTGAAATCACAAGGGTATTTGTACAAAAGTAAAAGTCATGAGTAATTCTTCCAGTATTGATTCCAGTCAAGTAATTGATGTAGCAATCGTTGGCGGTGGAATTTCTGGAGCATATGCAGCCTGGCGGTTAGCTAAATCCAAAAAATTTAGAGAAGTTCGCCTATACGAAATGAGCGACAGAATTGGAGGTCGCTTATTATCTGTGACAATGCCTGATATGCCTCACGTGTATGCTGAATTAGGTGGAAAGTATTTCTCTGACTCTCAGCTTATCGTATCAAACTTAGTTAAAGATGTATTGAAACTTGAGGTAGTTCCAACTACTTATAAAGCTGCAAACAACCAAATGTACTTAAGAAATAAGCATTTACGTATCAGTGAACTAACTGATGCAGTAAATTTACCATACAATTTAAGACCAAACGAGCGTGGTAAGGACTTAGATGAGCTGTTTGCTTATGCCGTTGAGAGAGCTATCAATAAGGGTAAACCTTTGCCTCTTAATTACTTTACTTCCGAACAATGGCAGCATGACAGAGAACATCTGAAAGTAGGATGCGAATTTCTTTATGAAATCAGCATCTGGAAATTACTGCTGGAATTCCTCAGTCAAGAAGCCTATAATCTTTGTCTTGACAGTGGTTACTTTTATTCTTCAGACTTAGGTAATTGGAATGCAGCAGAAGCGATCGCTACGAATATGTCCATTCCTTGTAATAATCAGTGGTTTAGTCTTAAAAATGGCAATGAGCAATTACCAAAAACCCTCGCTACTGAATTTGAGCAATATGGAGGCAAAGTTCTTTCCCGTCACTGTCTGAGTAAGTTCAATCGTCACACTTCAGATGAATTGATTGAACTAGAGTTTATAGATATTGAAACTAATTTAGCTTATCCAAAAGTTTGGGCAAAGCATCTTATACTGGCAATGCCAAAACGTTCTCTAGAATTGCTTTATCAAAAAAATCAAAATAACTTTCTATTTCAAGATTTAAAGTTTATTAAGAATTTGCATACTGTTAGTATTTGCCCAGCATCGAAACTCTTCCTAAGTTATGAACGCCCTTGGTGGAACAAACTCGGTATGAAGCATGGTATGTCAGCTACAGATTTGCCTATACGCAAGTGTTCTTACGAAGGTACTGAAAGCGAGAATGGAGGTGACTTGAACAACCACAAATCGCTACTTTTAGCTAGTAATTCAGATAGCCGTACCGTCAGTTTCTGGAGAGCTATGGTAGACAGTCCTGAACAGCCACAAAATCATCAAACTTTTAATAATTACTTACACGCAAAACTAAGTAAATCTTTTCTTCACTCTGACGGAACACCTGAGCAAGAACCCTTACAGGCTACAGAAAATATGGTACAAACTACCCAAAAACAATTAGAAGCACTGCATGGGATTGAAGAGATTCCGCAACCATACTCAGCTCTTTACATAGACTGGGGGAAAGACCCTTATGGAGGTGGTTGGCACTCCTGGAATCCTCACTGTAAGCCGTGGGATATTATGAAGCAAATGCGACACCCGCTTGAAAATGTCAACGTTTACATCTGTGGTGAGGCCTACTCTAACAGGCAAGGATGGGTTCAAGGAGCGCTTCACAGTACAGAATTGATGCTGGAGGAAAACTTTCATTTAGAGCGGCCTGAGTGGCTACCTAGTAACTACGCTCTTGGAGCATAAACATTTTCAAACCAAATTTTGTCAACTGATTGTTAGTAATCACAAGTATTGATTGAGAAGGGTAACTAAATATGTCGGATGAACTTCGCAAACAAATAGTTTTGTGGCTCAACAAAGAAATGTGGAATGTTGATGTAGAAGTCTCTAGCCACAATCTTAATGCTTATGGCAAAGCACTTCTAATCTGTATTGCTCGAAATGGAGTAATCCCACAAGAGCAAAGAAACTGGGTGACTGGCTATTTAGCTTCAATGGGAGCGCCAGAGGAATTAAGTCACGAATTATCTACCTATGAAACAACTGGCAAAGATTTAAAAGAGGTAATTTCTAGTAGTCCAGCAGCTAATCAAACAAGAACGGCTTTAATTTACGACGCTATGAAAGCTTGGTCTGTTGATGATGGAAACTATAAAGATTATAAACCTCTAATAGATAAATTAGCAAATCAGCTAGGCATTTCAATAAGCACAATCAAGCAAATCGAGGGAATTTATCAAGAGGAGAAAGCTCTAAAGCAGAAAAAGTTGGAGGTCTTATTGCCAAAAACTGTGCCCGATTATAGTAAATAATTTTAATTTTGTATTTTAACTATTAAATTAGTTCTTTTTCTATTAATTTAAGTTTACTGAATAACTAGGCTATTTTCTGTATATGGTAGTTCAAAACTTTTTGCCAATTAATGAAAATTTGAAACCAATGTTTCAAATGGAATCTCTGAAATACCGTCTACTTAGAGAAGACGAATTTTGGCGTGATATTCCTCAGTTTGCAAATGTTTCAGAAAGTGATTTTATTAATTATAAATGGCAAATAAAAAATTCTATATACGACCAAAAAACACTGCTCCAAGCTATTAACGACATTGCTCCCAAGGAGTTCATCGAAGCTGCTTGTCAGGGTTTCTCTAGAGTACCAATGGCTGTGCGTATAACTCCTTATCTACTTAGCCTGATTGATTGGAATGATCCTTGGAATGACCCGATTCGCAAACAGTTTATTCCAGTTAGCACTCAGTTAATAGAAGACCACCCGATGTTAAGCTTTGACTCACTTCATGAACGTCAAGATGCAGTCACATCATCTCTTGTTCATCGTTATCCTCAAAAAGCACTATTTTTAGCTCTCGATACTTGTCCTGCTTATTGCCGTTTTTGTACCCGTAGCTATGCTGTTGGTCAAAACACTAATATCATGAAGAAAGGCAATTTTTCTGTCGATTCAAAGCGTTGGGAAGAGGCATTTAACTATATTGAGTCTCATCCAGAACTGGAGGACATTGTAATTAGTGGTGGCGATACTTATAACTTATCTGCTGAACAGATAAAAACCATCGGTTTTCGACTGCTGCAAATACCTCAAATCCGGCGTATTCGGTTTGCAAGTAAAGGACTTGCAGTTATGCCTATGAAAGTCCTGACTGATGAGAATTGGTTAGATGCAATCACTTCTGTACTTGAACTAGGTAAGAAACTTTACAAAGAAGTTGCTCTTCATACACACTTTAACCATGCAAACGAAATCACGGGTATCACCCAGCGTGCTATGCAAAAGTTTTTTGAGCGTGGTTTAGTGGTGCGCGACCAGACAGTACTCCTGCGGGGTATCAACGACACATCTGAACAGATGCAGCTTTTAATCCAACGATTGAGTTACATTAACATTCAACCTTATTACGTCTTTCAACACGATCTGGTTAAAGGAGTAGAAGATTTACGCACATCAGTTCAGACTGCTATTAATATAGAAAAGAGTCTACGTGGTGTTATAGCAGGCTTTAAGACACCAACAGTTGCTCTAGATGCTCCTGCTGGTGGAGGTAAACGTTCTATTCATTCTTACGAATATTACAATCGCGAAACAGGTGTGAGTGTCTATACTGCTCCATCTGTAAGGCCCGGTAAGTATTTCCTATATTTCGATCCCCTTCATAGCCTTGATGAAAATATTCGCAATGCATGGAAAGACCCTAAACAACAGCAAATCATGTGTGATGAAGCCCTTAATGAGGCTAGAAAAGCCAAATTTTAGAGTGAAATTAATGAGTTTATTCAATTAGAGCATATCCTTTTAAACGCTTATTATCAAGACAGACACAGAGACACAAAGGCGTAAAGAGATTTTTAATCTTAAGTGAACTTAGACTGAATATCATACTAATTAGGCGGATATACTAATAAGATATAGGAATCCTACTTAAATCTTGCTCAGTATACTGAAAAGTCAAGCTTTATATGTCAAGCTTTTAGGCAGCTTGATTGTTCAAAAATCAAATAGGAGTCCTATAACATACTTAAAATATTAGGCTGTCTAACAAACTTGTTGTTGGATAGGCACTTGAATAATCATCTCTGTTCCTTGTCCAGGTGTAGAGAAACACTCCAATTTGCCATTATGTTTTTCGGTAATAATTTGATAACTGATAGCCATACCCATACCTGTTCCTTTACCTACAGATTTGGTGGTGAAGAAGGGATC
Source organism: Nostoc sp. FACHB-888 (assembly GCF_014696655.1). NCBI lineage: Bacteria > Bacillati > Cyanobacteriota > Cyanophyceae > Nostocales > Nostocaceae > Nostoc > Nostoc sp. FACHB-888. The sequence goes on from NZ_JACJQM010000091.1 coordinate 14,799, forward strand.
GAATATGCGGTTTTTTACTTCTTTTGGCATTCCCATCGCATTGTCAGAAATAGCAATTTCTACCCATTGCGAATTACGTACTGAAGTACGAATAGTAATTTTGCGGGGATTTTCTTTAATTTCTTCATAAGTGCGCCTTGCATTTAGCTCGTCTAAGGCATCCATTGCATTTACCAGAATATTCATCAACACTTGATTAAGTTGGCCGGGATAGCATTCCACTTGAGGTAAGTTACCATAGTCTCGATTGATTTCAATCCTTGGATTGTCTGGTTTTTCTTTAATCCGGTGTTGCAAAATCAATAGTGTACTTTCGATGCCTTCATGGATATCAACTGCTTTATATTCCGCTTCATCCATACGTGAAAAGTTCCGCAGAGATAGCACAATGTCACGAATTCGCTCAGTCCCCATTTTCATCGAATTTAGCATCTTCTGTAAATCCTCAATTAAGAATTCGAGATCAATTTCCTCTGTTAATGTTTGTATTTCTGGGTCATCACTGGAATGACGTTGTTGGTAAAGATAAATCATCCGCAACAAATCTTGAGTATATTCGTCCAGATAAGTAATATTACCGTGAATAAAGTTGACTGGGTTATTGATTTCATGAGCTACCCCTGCCACTAATTGACCGAGGCTAGACATTTTTTCGCTTTGAATTACTTGAGCCTGAGTAAGTTGTAGCTCGCTCAAGGTATTTTTCAGTTCGGCAGTGCGTTCTTCTACCCGACCTTCTAGCGCTTGCTTGCTATTTTCTAGGGCGCTAAAAGATTCCTGCAATTGACCTGCCATGTAATTAAAAGAGTGAGTGAGTGAACCCAATTCTTGAATATTGCTGACATCTACTAGCTGGTCTAAGTTACCCGATGCCATTGCCTGAGTTGCTCGGTTTAATCGCATAATTGGGTAAACAATCCAACGGGAGGTGAAGTAACCCATAACTGTTGCTACCACCAATGCTCCTAAACAGAGCATAATGGTAGTGTTAGTGTTGGCATTAATTTGTGCCATGAAAGCGTGTTCTGGTACACTTATTACTACTAACCAATCCAATCCATATTGGTCGCGCCAAGGAGTGATATATACAAAATTTGACTCTTTTTGCAATTTCAGTTGCAGCTTTTCGGGTTTATTAATTGATTGGAAGCTATCGAATTTTTGCTTTAGCTGTTGGCCAATGTTTTGAACTACAGGATCTGAACTGTCTGTTGCTTGTAAACGCTGAATTTCATTTTTAGCTATAGTAAAAGCTTTTTGAGTACTGGAGTTAGCTATTAATAACCCATTACGTTCCAAAATCAAAACCTGTCCAGTGTCGCTGATATCTAGATTCCTTAAAAAGTCGCTTAGTTTCAACAGGTGGATATCTGTGCCAACCATCCCCAGTAATTGTTTATTTTTGTCGTATATAGGTCGACCTGCGGAAGCAACGATGTATGGATTATCCGGGTAATTCCAAGTATAAATCTGTGACCAGATAGGCTTACCTGCTTTGACGGGTTCTGTATACCAAGGCATACTCAAATTATCCCAATCAAGAATGTTAATAACATTTTTACGATTACCCTGATTATCAGTTGCGTAAGTATAAATATTCTTTGGTGGTTTGGCTTTCCAATCATCAATTGTGACAGTTTTGCCATCATAACGAGCGGCTCCCGCACCTTCGCCTGTTGCCAGCCCGACACCTATATAACTTAAGTTATAAGCTTGCATTTGTTTCCAAAAATACTTGCCCATAGTTTGGCGATCTCGCACATCCAATAATCCCATCTCAATTAACTCAGCATTAATTTGATTAACTATATGGGGAGTTGATAGATAAGAATCTAGGTGTTGCTCTACTATATCGCTAGTGCGCTCCATTAACTGGTCTGCAAGTTTGTTCACTGCTATCTGCCCATTTTTGAATGATAGATAGCCAACTAACCCCACTGCTCCAAAGATTTGCAAAACAAATGGAACAATAAGCACTATTTGTAATGGAAAAGCTTTCATGTGCCTGAAGCGAGATTTATTCATTCTGATTCTCATAATTAAATACTTGACAAAGTTGCTAGATTCACTCAAAACCTCAATTTATCGTTCACTATCTATTCCATCTCTGTACCCTGTACCTATCAAATTTCTCAGTACAGGGTCTTGTTTTAAGTTTTCCCTCAGCAGAGGCTTTTCTAACAACTTGCCAGTAAATCGAATCTTTGTACAAGGTTTAACACCAATGCGAGTGGTATCTATCCAATAGCCAATATCAGGTGGGTTTACAATAATTTTGGGAGGTTCAATAATCTCTGCAATTGCATAGATTCCCGCCTTATCACCAGACTTCCTTTCTCAGTACTCCATCGCCAGCAACCATGTCCTTTGCATAGCAGGTTGCAAGCCACGGCATCTCCTCAAAATCGCTTATGCCCTCTATGATGCGGTAATACTTAGGGTTGCCTTGAAATAGCCAGTAGGTCATTGTTTGGTAGATATACTTTAAAAATTGGGTACAATGAATGGGCGATCGCTTGATTGTTCCAAGAAGAACACGGCTAACGGCTAGCTTGCGCTTACTGCCAATGTATTTAAAGAAAAAGACTCTTCAATACTTCGTACAGAGTCACCTGTTTCAAATCTTTCCTTAAAAGCACTTCGCCTTTTAGCCCTAGCTATCTAACTAGTATTTCAAGACTTGAGACTCAAGCACAGTAAGAAGTTCCGTATGTTGATCAACCAAAGCTTGTATTGTGCTAACTGGATGACGATGAAGGTGATGTTTTTGTTGGCGAGGAGCTTCAGAAACAGCTAATCTACGACGTTGAGCTTTATACTCAGCTATAGGTACTTGCTGAATTTGTTCAAGTAGCTGTTTCTCATTCTCAGCAAGGAAGAGAACCTGATATTGCCCAAAATCACGCAATTCGACAGTTGATTTCCGCCCACTAATACGCCGTTGATGGCGGCGTAAATTGCTGAACATCGCTTCCATTTTCAAGTTATCTGGCGGCAAGCCTGGGATATCATAGCAGTGCAATAAGTTAGTCCCGTATTTATCCCATAAACGTTGTAACTTCTTCTTCAAGGCAAACTGTACCGGATTTTGCCCTTGCTCAGGCTGAAACTGCTGTAATAGCTCTTCCATCTCGCGTCGAACTTGAAAACTTGTTAAGAGTGAATTGCTGCTATCTGTAATATTAGTTACATCATCGTTACAAGTCTTAGAGTATTTAGGATAGTGCAAACAATCAGCAATTCGCCGCAACCATTGGTTTGCCTGTGACAAGTCAGACGCGACTGAACGATTACTGATTAAGGCTTGGTCAACCCATACTGATAACAGAGACAAGTAATCTGTATCCATTTCCCGGCATGGTAAACTACGTAGTATCACACCTATGGTTTCCAGTTGCTGATATCCACTTAAACCGCCCCAGCGGAAAGGTTTGTGACTTGTGCGATTGACACAATCTCGAATCGCAGCACGAATTTGGGCTTCAACGGCGACTAGCTCTGTGTCTTGTGACATATAGGGGATTATGGAAAAAGGGGGGTACTATCTGGCTGCTGTTCGGAGCTTAGAGCTTGGAGTCTTTCAGAGTACTGAGGAACTTTCGCTAACCCATCTAAATCTGCTTTTAATTGTTGTCGTAGCTTTGTATCAGCTGGTAGCACCGCTTCACTTAAATTGTTGAGAAAGTGTGCCTGACAACGTTGATGTGGCGCATCTGGCCAACTTGAATTCATGGCAGTAATAATCGCTGATTCTCCATCTGATAGGGTTGCCAGCACTTTATATGGTAACTCCTGATATGGTTGCAGCCACTCAATTAACCCGGATGCCTGTGCCTGTGGCAACTGAATTGCACTGACTGGTGTACCACTTAATACTTCATATAATACGTATAACAGAGTTCCGTGACCCTCTGGCTGTAAGGCATCAATTGCCCAAATCAAACCGCCATGTTCATGGGCTGTGGCAGCTAATTTTTCCTGTGTATGTGCCATCGTTCCACCCAACAGTGCCAAAAATTGACGGTATAACTTACCTACATTACTCTCGTTAATTTCAACACCGCGCTGGTTTAATGAGTGTTGAATTTCTACCAACTGTTGATGCTCATGTTCATGTTGCCAGCCTATAAATGCCAGCACGTCTAGCCCGTAGGTACTGTAAGGCAGACTGTATTTTAGTACGCCAGTAGCGTAGTAATGTTTACCAAAGTGTGTGCAACTGGAATTAGTACATTCTTTACTCTTGCCTGCCACAAATACTGCACCATCCATTGTTTGAACAGTTTTACGCATATGCCTTGGTCTGCGTAGTACTAACTCTGTTCCACAATGAACACATTCGATGAGCGAACATTCTAAGATTATTCGTTTGATATTACTGAATTTTCGTTCTGGGCGATGGCGAGGCAATTTTACTATCACTAATTTTTTACTGCTGGTAGGTGCTTTCCTCAGCTTACCTGCTTTGTATACCAATTAGATAGTTAGGGGCCACAAGCGAAAGATTTAGTTGCAGCTTAAGGAAAGGGGTGGGCGTTGCTGCCCACTTCCTCAATCAGACTGTTTTACTTAGTTCCACAAATATAACAATGTTACCCATAGAAATCCTACAAGAATTCAACTCGTGCTATCTGAAGATTCAGGCGATTGCCCAAAACGAAAATTGGCTCTTGTTGATTGCTGATAAGAAGATTGACCCAGAAGCAGCAACTCATTTGGGCGATGTCCTGCACTACTTGAGTGAAGTAATGGGTTGTGTAGAAGAAATCGTTCAAATCAAAACAATTCAAAATTACTAAACTGCTCACTTATGAGTTAGAAGTAATTCCTGGCACTGTCATAAATAGCTAAGTCGAACACTATCCAATATCAACGCAATTTTCAAGAACAGCAACGTAATTATGGAAACAATCACCATAAACAATAGTGTCTTTCTCATTCCACCCACCCAACCTAAACTACAAGCAAACTGTGCCAGAGAATATGATCAATTTATTCTTGATTATCCTCCAAAACTGACAATCCTAGAGGCACGATCTGGCGGATATCTCATGCAAGGGCAGAATCAAACAACAATGCCACAAGGTGAAAAGCGGTAAACACTACTTTTGCTGATGTGGCTTTGTCAAGAACCTTGCTAACCAAGCTAAAGGTATGGCAAAAATAGCGGTACTTAGGGAGCGAACTATTTCATATAACTGTGCAAATTGTAACTCGCTGACTCGATTCGCTACCCAGTTTAGAAGAGTAGAGTAAACCACAAACTAAGCAATGATTCCTAAAGGGGTGACAATTGCCAAAACTTTAGCTGTTTTCCCTGCCTTGCGGTAATGCCGCCAACGCAAAGCCAGCCAACAACCGATTACTTCTCCAATCCACCAGCCGAT